>JAUVAJ010000285.1 GCA_030591795.1 Desulfuromonadales bacterium
GCAGCGGAGGAGAAAAGAGCAATTTTGCAGCAGAGTTTGGAAAAGATCCTCGCTTTGAAATAGAGAATAGATTGTAACCGTCCGGCATAACCAACCTTTCCGGTTGTTTATGTATACAAACGGCGTCATTTCTACTCCCACCGGTAATTGCCCCTTCAGTTGATTAGAATTGGCATATTTAAGGATTTTTTTGTTTGAATTTATAACGATGTTTAGTATACAGTATGCAATCTGATAACAAGCAACCGATCGTGTTAGCTGCTTCGAACAAACAGTATTCGATCTGCTGCCGAAAGGATTATCGCTATGAAAAGGAGGACGGAATGCTGGCGAGGGCCGCCAGGAAGAGAGAAGGCTCGTTTTCAGGAGGAGCGACGTGCCGGGCCTTGAGCCGCCCGGAGATTAGTACTGGTGATTGAGTCAAGGAAGTGTCCTTGGTGAGCAATCAATTCACATTCTCGAGGGATATGACATTATGCATTTGTTAACAAACTCTGTGGGAAGAAAAATTTTGATGGCAGTAACCGGCTTTATGCTGGTGTGTTTTATTTCTGTCCATCTGCTCGGCAACCTGTCGGTTTTTTTCGGGGTCGATGCGATCAACATTTATGCTGAAAAGCTACACAGTCTGGGACCGGTGGTCTGGATATTCCGCATGGCGATACTGTTGCTGTTTGCGGTGCACATCACTTTCGGCATCCAACTGACAGTGGAGAACAGTTCTGCGTCTCCCGAAGCCTATGCGATCAAAAAGAGGCTGAAGACGACTTTTGCTGCTGAATCGATGATCTACACCGGTCTGATCATTCTGGTTTTCCTGCTCTATCATTTGTTGCACTTCACGGTACATGTTGTTCACACCGATGCCGTGTCTGCAGTTCAGACGCTGGTTAACGGGCGTCCTGACGTCTTTACCATGATCGGAAAAAGCTTCAATAGTGCTTTCATTTCCATCGTTTATGTTATCGCCATGTGTGCTTTGTTCCTGCACCTGAGCCATGGTCTGCAAAGCTTTATCCAGACTTTCGGCCTGAACAACGGCAAGACCCAGGACGCAGTTGCTGCTATCGGTAAACTGGCTGCCATATTTTACGGTTTGGCGTACATCGCGATTCCGCTGGCATTCCTCTTCCATATCGTAAAGATTTAGGGGGTTTATTGTGATTCTCGACGGAAAAGCACCTACAGGACCTATTGAAACTTCTTGGGACAGATCCTGCTTCGATATGAAGCTGGTCAACCCTTCAAACAAACGTAAGTTTAAAATTCTGGTGGTTGGTACCGGCCTTGCGGGTGGCGCAGGTGCCGCTTCTCTTGCCGAACTTGGTTACAACGTTGAATCTTTCTGTTATCAGGATAGTCCCCGCCGCGCTCACAGTATCGGTGCCCAGGGTGGTATCAACGCTGCGAAAAACTATCCAAGTGATGGTGACAGTATTTATCGCCTGTTCTATGACACGGTCAAGGGTGGTGATTTCCGCTCCCGTGAGGCTGATGTCTGGCGCTTGGCGCAGGTTTCGAATAACATTATCGACCAGTGTGTGGCACAGGGTGTACCTTTTGCTCGCGACTACGCCGGCTACCTGGATAACCGTTCTTTCGGCGGCGCCCAGGTCTCTCGAACCTTCTATGCGCGTGGCCAAACCGGTCAGCAGCTGCTGCTCGGTGCCTACTCGGCGCTGTCACGGCAGATTAAGGCTAAGAAGGTTACGATGCATCCGCGTACCGAAATGCTTGACCTGGTTGTTGTCGATGGCGTTGCCAAAGGCATTACCGTTCGGAACCTGATGACCGGCCAGATTGAGTCACATTGGGGCGATGCGGTTGTTCTGGCGACTGGTGGTTATGTCAATGTTTTCTACCTGTCGACAATGGCTATGGGCAGTTCCGTTACTGCCGCCTGGAAGTCTGTTAAAAAGGGCGCCTACATGGCGAACCCCTGTTACACCCAGATTCACCCGACCTGTATCCCGGTTCACGGTGAACATCAATCCAAATTGACCCTGATGTCCGAGTCGTTGCGAAACGACGGTCGTATTTGGGTGCCGAAAAAGGCTGAGGATTGCGATAAGCATCCTAGCGAAATTCCCGAGGAAGACCGTGATTACTACTTGGAGCGTAAATACCCCTCCTTCGGTAACTTGGCTCCGCGCGATATTTCTTCACGCTCTGCAAAAGAAGCTTGTGATGACGGACGTGGTGTCGGCCCCGGTCAGCGCGGTGTTTATCTCGACTTTGAGGATTCAATCAGTCGCCTTGGTGAAGACACCATCCGTGAGCGCTACGGTAACCTGTTCGAAATGTACGAAAAGATTACTGATGAGAACGGTTATGTGCGTCCGATGCGGATTTACCCGGCGCCTCACTATGGTATGGGCGGTCTCTGGGTTGATTACCAGTGTCAAAGCAATATCCCCGGCCTGTTTGTTCTCGGTGAGGCAAACTTCTCTGTTCACGGTGCGAACCGTCTCGGTGCTTCCGCACTGATGCAGGGTCTGGCTGATGGTTACTTCGTTATTCCTTACACCATTGCTCCGTATCTTGCTTCCATAACTCCCGGCACGGTCAAGGATGATCATGCGGAGTTCAAGAAGTCAGTTGAAGATATTGAAGCCCAGACCAACAAGTTACTGTCCATCAACGGTAAGAAGACGGTTAGTGAACTGCATCGTGAACTTGGTCAAGTTATGTTTGAAAATGTCGGCATGGGGAGAAGTGATGAGAGCCTCAATCTTGCGCTTAAACGGATTCCTGAAATCCGTGACGAATTCTGGAATAATGTCAAAGTCACAGGCGAAAGCAAGGATCTCAACCAGCAGTTGGAGAATGCCGGACGCTTGGCAGATTACTTAGAATTTGCAGAAATGTTGACCACGGATGCATTACACCGTGAAGAGTCCTGCGGTGGTCATTTCCGTATCGAGCATCAGACTGATGACGGTGAGGCAGTGCGTGACGATGAGAACTTCTGTTATTCAGCTGCTTGGGAATTCAAGGGTGCCGGTGTAAAACCGGAACTGCATAAAGAGCCCTTGAAATTTGAGAACATCAAACTGGCCGTGAGGAGTTATAAATAATGAACCTTACATTGCATGTATGGCGCCAGAAGGGGCCGCAGGATAAAGGAAAGCTGGTGACTTACCCAGCTAAAGATGTCAGCTCGGATATGTCCTTCTTGGAGATGTTGGATGAGGTCAATGATAAGCTGATCAAAGAAGGCAAGGATCCGATTGCTTTTGATCACGATTGTCGTGAAGGCATCTGTGGTATGTGTTCAAGTGTTGTTAACGGTCGACCGCACGGTCATCAGGAAAAAACAACCGTTTGTCAGTTGCACATGCGCCAGTTTGAAGATGGTGCTGATATCGTCGTAGAGCCATGGCTTGCCAAGGCCTTTCCGATTCAGAAGGACTTGATCGTAGACCGTTCAGCTCTTGATGTAGTTATGCAGGC
>JAUVAJ010000087.1 GCA_030591795.1 Desulfuromonadales bacterium
AGTACTGGGATTACCAGACTGTACAAATAACCTCACCACCAACCTGCGCTTCGCGGGCTGCTTCGCCATGCATCACACCCTTGGGGGTGGAAATAATGACACAACCGAGACCATTCTTCACCTTGGGGATCTCATCTTTGCCGACATAAACACGACGGCCGGGTGTCGAAATGCGCTTGATTTCATGAATGATCGGCACATTGTCCGTATCATACTTAAGATAAATACGAAGAACACCCTGCTTATCATCAGGGGCTACCTTCAGATTCTTGATATAACCCTGATCACGCAAAACTGCAGCGATCGCTTCTTTGATATTAGAAGCAGGCATATCCAGTTTCGGGTGTCTCGCATTGCCCGCATTACGCACTCGGGTCAGTAAATCTGCTATCGGATCCGTCATACCCATGGATTCGACTCCTTATCCTTTTTACCAGCTCGACTTGATGACGCCTGGAAGTTTACCTTCGGACGCCAGCTTACGCAGACAGATCCGACACATGTTAAATTTACGATAGTAGGCCCGCGGACGCCCGCATAGGGGACAACGATTGTACTCCCTGACCTTAAATTTACCCGGCCGTTTGGCCTTGTTAATCATCGATTTCTTTGCCACAGTTTCCTCCGCCTAACGCGTGAACTATTTTCTGAAGGGCATGCCCATTTTAGTGAGCAGTGCACGTCCCTGTTCGTCAGTTTTAGCCGACGTAACAATTGTGACGTTCATACCCTTGATCTTGTCGATTGTATCGAGGTCAATCTCAGGGAAAATTATCTGCTCGCGGATGCCAAGCGTATAGTTGCCACGCCCGTCAAACGCCTTCGGTGAGATGCCCTTGAAGTCACGTACACGCGGCAGGGCAACATTAATAAGACGATCAAGAAACTCATAAGCACGCTCACGACGCAGGATCACCGAGCAACCGATCGGCACCCCCTCACGTAGCTTGAACTGGGCAATCGAGCGTCTGGCTTTATTGATCACAGGCTTTTGTCCAGTGATTCTGCCAATCTCTTCAGCCGCTGACTCGAGTATCTTGACGTTCGTAATTGCTTCTCCGAGGCCCATGTTGACAACAACTTTCTCAACACGTGGAACTTCCATCACGTTTTTCAACTGAAGTTCCTTGAGCAGCTCAGGAAGTATTTCCTTTTGATATTTTTCTTGCAGTCTAGCCATGGAAATCTCCGTTACTTATCTACTATCTCGTTGCATTTTTTGCAAAAGCGGACCTTGTTGCCATCATCGAGAGTACGCATCCCGGTCCGAGCAGCGGTGTCGCAGGAAGAGCAGACCAACTGAACATTGGAAATATCCAGGGTAGCTTCTTTCTCTAAAATTCCACCTTCACTGTTCTGCTGATTCGGACGAGTGTGGCGCTTGACTATATTAATGCTTTCAACTACCACACGACCCTTTTCAGGCAGAACTCTAAGAACCCTGCCAGTTTTACCTTTATCCTTACCGGACAGGATCGAAACTGTATCGTCTTTTTTAACATGAAGCTTTGTTACCGCCATTGTTTACTCTCCCAAATCCCGTTACAGAACTTCTGGAGCCAGCGAAACAATCTTCATGTAACGCTTTGCTCTGAGTTCTCTTGCAACCGGTCCAAAAATACGAGTACCGACCGGTTCACCGGCTGCACTGATCACGACAGCCGAGTTGTTATCGAATCGAATCAAAGAACCATCATCACGGTTAACTTCTTTTCGGGTTCGAACAATAACCGCCTTGACTATATCACCCTTCTTCACTTTGGAATTGGGTATGGCTTCCTTGACCGAACAGATGACTACATCACCTATGGACGCATATTTGCGCTTTGATCCGCCAGGAACCTTGATACAACAGAGTTTCCGGGCTCCGGAATTATCAGCAACATCAAGCATTGATTGCATCTGAATCATGGTTCTTATCTCCTAAACGGTGACGTTTTTTTCCAGAATTTCTCTGAGCTTCCAACGCTTGTCTCGGGACAAAGGACGTGATTCTACAATCAGGACCTTGTCACCAATGGCGCAGGAGTTCTCGGCGTCGTGTGCCTTGAACTTTACGTTCCGTTTCATGTATTTCTTATAAACAGGATGTTTGACAATCTGTTCGACTTTTACGACGATAGTCTTGTCCATTTTGTCGCTGGAAACAATCCCGATCTTGGTTTTCCGATTTCCACGTTGATTCATGGTCGTCCTCAGATTCGCTTAAGCGTTTTTCGCGCTTAGTTCAGTTTTTACCCGTGCAATGTCTTTTTTGACCTCGGAAATCCGAACGGTATTTTCAAGATGTCCGGTGTGCAGCTGAAAACGGAGGTTAAATAACTCCTGATTCAGCTCATCAGTTTTCTTTTCCAGGTCGGAAACACTGAGGTCCCTGATCTCACTTGCTTTCATGGGAAACCTCCTCTCTGCAAACAACCTTGGTCTTCATCGGCAGTTTATGGGCGGCGAGACGTAATGCCTCACGCGCGACCTCTTCACTGACGCCCTGCATTTCATATAGAATCACGCCGGGGCGGACTACTGCTACCCAACTATCAGGAGAACCTTTACCTTTACCCATACGGGTTTCGGCCGGCTTGCTGGTTAGTTGCTTGTCCGGGAATACCCGGATCCAGATCTTGCCCCCACGCTTAACGTAACGAGTCATAGCACGACGAGCAGCCTCAATTTGCCGGGCAGACAACCAGCCGCGGTCTAGCGCCTGCAGGCCGAAATCGCCGAAATTGAGCTCCGTTCCACCGGGGTTTGACCCCCTCATCTTGCCCTTGAACGTTTTTCTGTGTTTAACCTTCTTTGGCATTAACATGACGCCAGACTCCTATCTAAAAAACTTACTTTGGCTGATTCTGGTCGAGTACTTCACCCTTGAAAATCAGAACCTTGACACCGATAATGCCATATGTGGTCTTCGCCTCAGCAAAACCGTAATCAATATCAGCCCGAAGGGTGTGCAACGGCACACGGCCTTCACGGTACCATTCGGTCCGGCTCATCTCTGCTCCGCCAAGACGCCCGGCACAATTGATTTTGATCCCTTGTGCTCCGAATTTCAGCGCCTGACCAACTGATTTTTTCATCGCCCGACGAAATGCGATCCGTCGCTCCATCTGCAGAGCTACATTTTCAGCTACCAGTTGAGCGTCAACTTCAGGTTTCCGAACTTCCTGAATATTGATAAAAATCTCACTATCGGTGAGCTTGGCCAGTTCCTTTTTCAGAACCTCAACCTCAGAACCCTTCTTACCGATGATGATGCCCGGGCGGGCTGCAAAAATATGGATCTTGGTCTTACTCGCAGCGCGCTCAAACTCGATCTTCGAAATACCTGCATGGAAAAGCCGCTTCTTCAGGTAATTACGCAGTTTAATGTCTTCATGAAGCAACTTGGCATAATCTGCCTCGGCATACCACCGGGATTCCCAGGTACGAATAACGCCAAGACGGAAACCTATTGGATGAACTTTCTGGCCCAAAACCTATACCTCCTAAAGGTAACTTATTTCTCGTCGAGCACGACTGTGATGTGACTGGTCGGCTTACGAATTTTGGTCGCACGACCCTGGGCGCGCGGCATAAACCGCTTGAGAGCAGGCCCTTGATCTACGGTAACCGCCTTAACGATCAGTCGATCGACATCGTCAACACCATTTTGCTCAGCGTTAGCAATGGCCGAACTTACCAATGTCGAAACAATGGCAGCTGATCTCTTCGGCGAGAACTTTAAAATATTCAATGCGTCCTGAACCCCTCTTCCGCGAATCATATCGACTACTAGTCGTGTCTTCTGCGGAGAGAGTCGCGCAAATTTAAGCGTGGCTTTCGCTTCCATGAAAAACTCCTTTATCGACCCTTTTTACCGTTTACCCTTGCGGTCAGAACCGTGTCCGTAGTAGGTCCGGGTCGGGGCGAACTCACCCAGCTTGTGACCAACCATATTTTCAGACACAAATACCGGGATAAACTTGCGACCATTGTGAACAGCAAAAGTCAATCCGACAAACTCAGGGAAGATGGTCGAACGACGGGACCAGGTTTTAATAACCTTATGCGAGCCCGGTTCGGTTGCGTCTACCTTGCGTTGCAGACTGTCTTGAATATATGGTCCTTTTTTAATTGATCTGGCCACTGACTTCTCCTCTTTTCACAAAAACGAATTACTTATTTTTTCCGACGACGAACAATGAAACGATCCGTCCGTTTGTTCGAACGCGTCTTATAGCCCTTGGTCGGCACACCCCAAGGCGTAACCGGGTGACGTCCACCCGAGCTCTTACCTTCACCACCACCGTGTGGATGATCAACCGGGTTCATGGCGACACCACGTGATTGTGGACGTTTACCGAGCCAGCGATTACGTCCGGCTTTACCGATCTTGATATTGTCATGATCGGTGTTGCCGACCTGGCCGATAGTTGCACAGCAATCCTGCAGGACAAGACGAACCTCACCTGACGGCAACTTCAACTGCGCATACTTTCCATCTTTGGCGGCAAGTAGCGCATAGGTTCCTGCACTGCGCGCCAACTGACCACCCTTACCGATTTTCATCTCGATGTTGTGGATCCAGGTACCCAGAGGGATAGAGCGGATCGACATCGCGTTGCCCGGTACAATATCTGCGGTCTCACTGGCAACGATAACGTCGCCAACATTAATGCCAACCGGGGCGATGATATAGCGCTTTTCACCGTCAGCATAGTTAAGCAGAGCGATACGTGCTGAACGATTGGGGTCATACTCGACCGAAGCAATTGTTGCCGGAACTTCTTTTTTATCCCGCTTGAAATCGATAATTCTATACTTGCGCTTGTGCCCACCACCAGTGTGGCGTTTGGTGATCCGGCCGTTGTTGTTCCGACCACCACTCTTTGATAGAGGTGCAAGCAGCGATTTCTCAGGCCGGTCCGTGGTGATTTCCTCGAATGTCGAGGAGGTCATTCCGCGGCGGCCGGGAGAGGTCGGCTTATAGCTTTTGATCCCCATTATACTAACTCCGTTCCAATAAGTTTCAGACTGTTAAACGCCGAAAAAATCGATGTCATTGCCAGCGGCCAGTGTCACGTAGGCTTTTTTGCGATTGGATCGCTTGCCAAATGTTGTGCCAACACGCTTGGTTTTGCCAGCAGCTATGAGGGTCTTTACATTCTCAACCTTAACGTCGAATGCCTTTTCAATAGCCTGCTTAATCTCGACCTTGTTGGCGTTCATCGCAACTTCAAAGGCGACAACCTGACCGTCTTCCTTCAGCTGACTCGTTTTCTCGGTGATCAACGGCTTCTTTATGATCTGATGTAGAGGTCTCATTGCACTAAAGTTCCTTCCAGCTTGGCAACGGCTTCTTCAGTAATCAGCATGTTGCGGTACTTCATAACGTCGTAGACATTGACGCCGTCAGAACGTAGAACTTTTACATGCGGAATATTGCGCGCCGACAATTCAATATTGGTGTTCTCATCTTCGACAATGATTAATACATTGTCGAGCTCAAAACGACCCAGAACTTCTGCAAATGATTTAGTACTAACCTGCTCAACCTGAAGCTGGTTCAATACGGTCATCTTCCCTTCTTTGAAGCGAAGTGACAGGGCGCTTTTCAGAGCACCCTTCTTTACCTTGCGGTTCAGCTTGAAGCTATAGTCACGAGGTGTCGGGCCGAAAGCCGTACCACCACCGACAAAATGCGGTGCAGTCGGCGTACCCTGACGGGCATTACCAGTCCCTTTTTGCTTAAACGGTTTCTTACCACCACCGCGAACCTCACTGCGGCCTTTGGTCTTGGCCGTCCCTTGACGTCGTGCAGCGAGCTGGTAACGAACCATGTCATGAATCAGGTACCCTTTGACGTCAGTGTTAAACACTTCATCATTGAGCTCCCGCTCCGAGACCTGTTTACGGTCCATGTCATATACAGCAATTTTAGCCATTATTCTAACTCCTGAAATCCCTGATCAGCCACTATTTGGTGACAGCTTTTACTGCCTTCTGAAGCACTACCACACTGTTGCGGGCTCCCGGGACAGCACCTTTAACCAGGATAATATTTTCATCGGCACGAACCGCAACAACTTCAATGTTCTGGATTGTTGCACGTTTATTGCCCATTTGACCGGGCATCTTCTTGCCTTTGAACACCTTTGCCGGCCAAGCACTTTGACCAATTGCACCGGTTGACCGGTGAAACTTGGAACCGTGGGTCGCACGGCCACCAGAGAATCCCCAGCGCTTGATGACACCTTGAAAGCCTTTGCCCTTACTGGTGGCAGTCACATCAACGATGTCGCCAGCTGTGAAAACAGCGTCGCAAGATATTTCATCACCGACCTGATAATCGTCAACATTCTCGGCATGAAGCTCTTTCAAGTGCGCGAAGGCACCTTTGGCAACCTTGCGAAACAGGCCCATTTCCGGCTTGTTCGTCCGATGTGCGCTCTTGACGCCAAAACCTAGCTGCAACGCATTGTAGCCGTCGGTTGCGTCAGTTTTTTTCTGCAGAACAGTACACGGGCCAGCCTCAATAACTGTTACCGGGATCCGCGTTCCGTTAGCGGCAAAGACCTGAGTCATGCCGAGTTTTTTTCCTATAATTCCCTTAATCATTGTACGTACCTTTTTGCCTTCTCTGTTGACTCGGCCCTTACAGCTTTATTTCAACATCCACACCGGCCGACAGGTCAAGCTTCATCAACGCATCGACAGTCTGCTGCGTCGGCTCGACAATATCGAGCAGTCGCTTGTGGGTGCGCATCTCAAACTGCTCACGACTCTTCTTGTCAACGTGCGGACCACGAAGTACACAGTACTTATTGATCACAGTCGGCAACGGTACCGGACCGGCAATTCGTGCGCCGGTGCGCTTGGCCGTATCGACAATCTCGTTAACTGAGATATCGAGCAGTTTGTGATCGTACGCCTTCAACCTGATTCTGATTTTCTGGCTTTGCATCTGCTACCTCGTCTTTACTCGATAATTTTAGCGACAACGCCGGCGCCAACGGTTCGACCACCTTCGCGAATCGCGAAACGCAGGCCTTCATCCATGGCGATCGGGGTGATCAGATCAATATTCATTGCGATGTTGTCGCCAGGCATGACCATCTCGGTCCCTTCAGGCAACTCGCAAATACCGGTCACGTCCGTGGTACGGAAGTAGAACTGCGGAC
>JAUVAJ010000317.1 GCA_030591795.1 Desulfuromonadales bacterium
ATCTGATTAGAACAGTCATCGGGTCAACACGTACTTCACGCAATCTGACCGTCCAGTGCAGATGCGCTCCGGTTGACCTGCCGGTACTGCCAACTTTACCCAGTGGCTGCCCCGGCTCAAGCCGTTGGCCGAGACTGCATAACGGTTTCAACAGATGCGCATAGAGTGAATAGAGCCCACCACCATGATCGATGATGACAGTATTGCCGGTAAAGTAAAGATCGCCACTGAAAACAACATCACCTCTGGCAGGCGAACGAATCAGTCGTCCGGACGGACTACGAAAATCGGTGCCGGAATGTGGGGCGCGTGGCAGGCCATTCAGTACCCGCTTTTTACCGAATCGACTATTAACCTTGTCCGGCACCGGCCGGCGAAATGAATCGGCCAGAAGAGGCCCACTCTCCAGTCCGAAAATTGCTGTCATCAACTGCCGTTCGCGCTCGATCCGATCCAGGGTCGTAGCATCTTTCGGTGTGACCATTTCCGGTGGCAATGTAATGCGGCTGACGCCGCGGTCTTTATGGGTAATTTCAAGCGACAAGATTTGTGTATGCAACAACCCCGGATTGGGGACAGAAATCAACTCTAACGGAAAATGTCCGTCAGGAGTCTCTATATCGACGCCAACCAGTGCGATTAATCCGCGATCAGTTTTTTCTGCATAGAAAGTTTTATCGTTAAATCTACCCACCGTCAGCTCCGGCGGGTTATCACCTTGCCAACTCAACACAGCGAGCTCACCATTATTAACGACCGGCGTAGCCACCACCCAGTCGGCAACAGCTGCCAGTGGTGTCAAAAGGAGCAGAAGAAAAACCAGTATAAATTTCATGGCTTGACCTTCTCTACCCGAACACTGGCCCCGCCGGAAGCGAAGCGTAACTGCAGACTATCACCAGGCTTTAACATTGCTGCGTTGTTGATCGAAATGCCGTCCTTATCCCGCTGGACAATAGCGTAACCGCGTTGCAGCGTCTGCAGTGGTGACAGGGTATCCAGCCTGCCAGCTAACGCACCTAGCCAATCGCATTTGCGTTGACGATCTTGAACTGTCGCGCGCAATAATCGATCCGACAATTCCTGAAGGCGCTGCCGCCAGAGCTCTAATTGCATCGATGGAGATACCAGCCGATGCCGTAAACCAGCTATTCTTTCCCGAAGCAAACCGATACGTCCAGCCATCTGCGTTGCCAGACGCAAACGAACCTGATCAAGGTGTGCTTCCAACTCCAAGCGGCTACGGACAATCTGCTCGGCTGCGGCTGTCGGTGTTGCCGCACGATAATCTGCAACAAAATCGGCAATCGAGGTATCGATTTCGTGACCAACCGCCGAAATGATCGGCAGCTTTGATCCGGCAATCGCTCTGGCAACGATCTCTTCATTAAACGACCAGAGGTCTTCCAGTGATCCTCCGCCTCTACCGACAATCAATACCTCAGCCTCGCCCTGTCGGTTCAAATCCTCTATTGCTTCGACAATCTCCGCTGCCGCATATTCACCCTGAACCCGGACCGGCTTTAAAATAACCCGTACACCGGCGGTATCACGACGAAACACCTGTAACATATCATGCAACGCCGCGCCGCTACCTGAGGTCACGATCCCGATCGTGATCGGAAAATCCGGCAGCTGTCGTTTTCTGCTGCCTGCAAATAATCCTTCAGCATCGAGTTTTTCTTTTAACTGGTCAAAGGCAACCTGCAGGCTACCGGCTCCGACCACCTCAAGAGAGTCGACCATAAACTGCATATCGCCACGTTGTTTATAGACGGTCATCCGCCCCCGACAAACGACCTGTTGGCCATCTTCAGGTTTGAATTTCAACAACCTGGCCGAGCCACGAAACATAACCGCCCTGACCTGGGCCTTTGCGTCTTTCAACGTCAGATACAAGTGCCCGGATGCCGGTCTGGACAGGTTGGAAATCTCGCCGACAACAGCGACCTGCATAAAATTATCTTCTATTGTCTCCTGCAGCAGATCAACCAGCTGGCTGATGCTCAGGGGACTTGTTGTTAAGGCCATCCATCCTCACAAGATGTTGGGGTTTACAATTGACATTGCGCCATCTATTCACTATATATAGCGCAACTTAATGCCTGAAAGGAAATCAGATGTCGCGTCCGTACGTGGTTGTTGTTGCGAGTGAAAAAGGGGGAGTTGGCAAAACAACCCTCGCAACCAATCTGGCAATCTATCTAAAGGCTCTGCATGATGATGTGCCGGTGACCCTGTGCAGTTTTGATAATCACTTTTCCGTTGACCGGATGTTTCGCATAAATGAACCGGCTGACAATGGCGACGTCGTCTCCCTGTTTAATGGCCAACCACCGGAGCAAGTTCTTCAACTTGGTGAATTCGGCGTACAGTTTATCACGTCCAACAACGATTTCAGTGAGCTTAGACATAAAATCACAACAGACGATATTTTATCCCGTACACTTACCAAATCAAACATGGGTGGCATCCTGATTATTGACACCCGTCCGGATCTTGATGTTTTTACCCGCAATGCCCTGTTTGCCGCCGATCGGGTTATTGTCCCGATAAAAGACGCCCCGTCACTCGAAAACTGCAAGCACCTGTATGAATTTTTCGACCAGAACAATCTTAAACGCTCGGCCTTGCGAATCCTCCCCTGTCTGATCGACTCACGGATCCATTACGAGGGACCGTTTCGCAACCCCTACCAGTTACTTAAAGCATACGCGATCAATCGTGGTTATCGCTGCATGGAAGGGTTTATTGCCAAGAGTCCAAAAGTTGAATCGTTAAACACCAATCCGGAAGGGAATATTTACCCAGTTCTGACCCACGGCCGTGGTACCGAGGTTCACACCCAACTGTCGCATATAGCCCGACAGGTTTTCCTCTCATACAAAGATAATGACTACCTCCGGCTTGATGATGTCGCCGAAACCATACAGCGCGAGGCGGAACAACGGGATAATGCATTCCAAAACCGCTTACACGGTCTACACCCATCCTGCCTGTTTTGTGACACCAGCTTGGTCTCCAGCGACGGCATTGCCCCTAGCGGCTATTTTTG
>JAUVAJ010000016.1 GCA_030591795.1 Desulfuromonadales bacterium
CACCGGTCAGAATAAAATCACCAATCGAGAGTTCTTCGTCAACCAAAGATCGAACCCTCTCATCAACACCCTCGTAACGACCACAAACCAGAATCAGACCCTGCTCACAACTCAGACGCTGCGCGTCCTGCTGTAAAAAGGTGCTGCCTTGCGGTGTCATCAACACTACCCGGGCCGTCGGTCGCTGCGCCCTGAGGTCTTGCAAGGCCCGGGCAATCGGCTCCGGCTTGAACACCATGCCGTCGCCACCACCATATGGGGTGTCGTCAGTTATCTTATGTTTCCCTTGAGCCCAATTTCGCAGGTTATGCGACTCTACGCTCAATAGGCCACGCGCCTGCGCCTTACCGAGAATACTTGCAGCAAACGGTGACGCAAACAACTCAGGAAACAATGTAAGAATATCAATTTTCATCGAATTCCGGGACCAGACCTTCTGGCAGATCAACCTGAATCCGTTTTTCTTCAAGATCGACGTCAATAACAAACGTACCGACTACCGGGATCAGTACTTCACCAAAAGATCCGTGGACTTCGTAAACATCATGTGCAGCCGTTGTAAATATATCATCGAGAACACCAATGTTTCCGCGGTGTCGATCTATAACAACGAAGCCCTGAATCTCATGCAAGTAGTACTCGTCAGCCGGAAGCTCTGGAAGCTCAGCTAAAAGCATCTGAACAGTTAGTCCGACAAATTCTTCGGCCTGTTCAACTGATTCAACGCCAACCAGCCGTAAAAGGATATTCCCTTTATGCACAGCTGTCCGCTTTGGTGTATAACTCGTAACAGCACCGGTTCGGTCGCATAAATTAACAGTCTGCGCATGAACCATAGCGTCAGAACCGAGCGTAAACGGCTTCACCTTCAGGTCGCCCTGCAAACCATGCAACCCGATAATCTTGCCGAAATCATAAAATTCTTTTTCGGACAGAGTCATGACTCCATTATCTGGAGGTTCGCCCTTTTGCTTTCACGGGTAGCTTTAGCGTTCAAAAGTGTCCGCATAGCTTTGGCGGTGCGGCCCTGTTTGCCGATAATCCGTCCCATGTCTTCCTGGGCTGCTGCCAGTTGGACAAGAATCGAACCATCTGCTTCTTCAGACTCAGACACCGTTACTGCATCAGGGTTTTCCACCAGTGATCTGGCGATGAGTTCAATCAGCTCCTTCATGGAGTCCCTCCTTCAGTTCGGGAGGCTCCGCCAAACTGATCGGGTCAAGCGCTCTGCGGCTGCTTAAACTTTGCCCAAAGCCCTTTGGTCCGGAGAAGGCGTCGAACCGTATCAGTCGGCTGAGCACCTTTCTGTAACCATTCGAGAACCCGATCCTCCTTCAGCGTCACCATCGGCGGATCCTGCCTGGGATCGTACTGACCAAGATTTTCGATAAAGCGCCCGTCACGCGGAAAACGCTCATCGGCAACGACGACCTGGTAAAAAGGTTTTTTCTTGGCGCCGCCACGGGCCAGTCTGATTTTTACTGCCATGTTACTCCTCCTGCTTAACTGCCGGACTCTTCCGGCTTAAGAATTGTTTTACCCTGTTATAAATGAGGGTTCGTAATAGTTTCGTGATGGATAAGTAAAAATTTCGTCCTACAAGGCGTTAGTGGTTTTCGGGGGCGAAGACATACTATAGTATGTCGAGATCCTGAATAACCGCTGCAACACAGGAGGGCGGACTTTTTACGACGCCATCACTGGAACGGCAAACGCCCCGATCCAACCAGACCTTTTAAGCCTTTCGGACCGAGCTTCTGCATTTTCTTCATCATTTTCTGTGCTTCCATGAACCGCTTGATCAACTGGTTCACATCCTGAACTGACGTCCCGCTGCCACGCGCGATACGCTGGCGACGCGAACCATTCAAAATCCGGTGGTCGTAACGCTCCTTGCGGGTCATCGAATTGATGATCGCCTCGACCTTTGTTAATTCTTTTTCCGGCATCTGGGCATTACCAGCCTTTTTCATCGCCTTGCCCATACCCGGAATCATGCCCATTATCGATTCCATGGAGCCCATTTTCTTGATCATCTTCAACTGATCGCGAAACTGCTCCAGGTTGAAGCCACCACGACGCATCGACTCGGCCATGGCCGCGGCATCATCCTGACTGACTGCAGCTTCAGCCTTTTCAATCAGGGAGAGGACATCGCCCATCCCGAGGATACGCTGCGCCATCCGTTCAGGATGGAACATCTCAAGGGCGTCAAGCTTTTCGCCCACGCCAACCATCTTAACCGGCAAACCCGTAACCGCTCGGATTGACAGCGCTGCACCACCACGCGCATCACCATCGAGCTTGGTCAGGATCACGCCGGTCAACGACAACTGCTCACTAAAACTACCGGCGATTGTGACCGCATCCTGACCGGTCATTGCATCAGCAACGAACAGAATTTCCTGCGGGGAGAGCGCCTGTTCAATGCGCTGTAATTCCAGCATTAACTGCTCGTCAACGTGTAACCGTCCAGCCGTGTCCAGAATCAGTGTATCAAAACCGTTAAGATCGGCAAATCGATGTGCTGCTTTGCAAATGTCAACCGGATCCTGATCAGCCGAAGAATCGAACACCGGCACATCAAGCTGACGACCGAGAACCTTAAGTTGTTCGATTGCCGCCGGACGATAAACATCGGCCGGAACCAATAACGGATTTCGTTTTTCCCGGCGTAAGTGCAACGCCAATTTACCACAGGTAGTCGTTTTACCGGCTCCCTGCAAACCACACAACATAACAGCCACAGGCGGTTTCGCCTGCAAGGCCAGAGAGTTGTCGATATCAGCCCCCATCAACTGAGCTAATTCATCGCGAACAATCTTGACAACCTGCTGCGCCGGGGTCAGGCTCTTCAGAACATCCTGCCCGAGCGCCCGCTCCTTGACCGATGATATAAAATCTTTAACAACACGAAAATTTACATCCGCCTCAAGTAAGGCAAGCCGGACTTCACGCAACGCATCATTAATTATTACTTCGCTCAGTTGACCATGTCCGCGAAGCTTGCGGAAAACCGCATCAAACTTGTCTGTCAGATTATCAAACATACGTCTGTGCCGTTAAAAAACCCATTCTCCGCAAAAGGAGAAATATAACGAGCAGTGGGTACCATGTCAAGAAGAAAACGGTTCATTAACAACCCGTTCCCTCAACCTTATCAAAACCGGCAGCCATTTTTTTATACACCTCGGCCGGCTCTAAGCCTTCCTCAGCCAAGACATTCAGCACCACAGATCGAACATCTTCAGCATATCGAATAGCCAGTCCGCAGTCTGACGTCAATTGTCGAGGAGCCGGAATCAGCAGGATCTCTACCTTCGCACGCTTTAAGTGCTTTTCCGCTTTCATCACACGGTGGATCGAATTAAATATGGCGACGTAATCACCAGTATTGACCATTTTGTTTCTCCAGGTAAAATCAAACCGTTGTACATAACTCAGTGGCACATTGACACCTGTCCAGAAACAGATGTAGACTGAATTTGTTTAGTATTAAATGCTTAGTAGCCAGATTTACTCTTTTGACGTTCCGGAAAGAATATCTTTTGACCAGCGAATTCCTCATCAGGCTTTCAAGCCTGCTTATTTTTGCCTTTTGTATCAACATTCCCCTCGGCTACATACGTGAATCATCAACACGATTCTCAGTCCGCTGGTTCGTGCTGATTCATCTCTCTATCCCGTTTCTTGTTGCCTTTCGCTACTATATGAATTTCGACTGGAGCGTAGTCCCTTTTTCCATCGCCTTCGCCGTTGTCGGTCAATTTCTCGGTGGCGCTATCAGGAAAAGAAACGTACCGCAATGAGCGCAAAGAGTCGAGGAGGAAAAGAGGTACTGGTTGGCGACCTGGTTGAACAACTGCTCAGCAGCAGAGGGCTGACCACACAACTGAAAAAATATCAAACCTGGTCATGCTGGAACGATGTAGTCGGCCCACAGATTGCCCGTCACGCACAGCCACTCAGAATTCGTGACCGCATCCTGGAAGTCAGGGTCTCACAGCCAGCATGGATGCAACAACTGCAGCTACTCAAACCGAAGATTCTGCAGCAGCTCAACGCACGACTCAGCGAAGAACTTATTGAAGATATCTACCTCAAGCGCGGAACGGTTACGCCACCTGAAGAGCCGACGATCATCCGACTGAAAAAAACTGAACCGTTGACAGATGATGACCAGACCCATATAAGCGAAATACTTGAAGGGCTGGACGATCCCGACCTGCGCAAAAGCTTCTCGAACCTTATTGAAAAAGACTTCCAACACAAAAAGGCTTCTGACTGATTAGTGTCAAGCGTTAGTCCTGCTCTGCTGTTGGAACCGCATCAAAGATGCGTCGAATCTCATCCGAGTAATTACAGTCTACATAAATATAAAGTGGTGGCTGAACCTTCAATCCAGGCCGCCCACCTTTTCGTGCTTCAACCAGAACCAGGTGGGCATCGCGTTCCCGATCGGAATGCACCAGTCGCAGTCGCTTCGGCTCAAGCCCGCACGATTTCATTTCACCCAACAATTCAGGAAGACGTTCCGCCAGAAACACCACATTAATACTGCCGCCTTGTCGCACCAACCAACATGCAGCACGCAGAAAGTCTACAATATTCCCATGCAGCTCATGGCGACAAATAGCTCGCTCGTTACCTCTGGAGACACGCCCAGCCAACGGCGCCCGATAGGGAGGGTTCATCACAACAACGTCGAAACTCTCAACGCCAAGACACCCACCATTAACAATTTCACGGACATCCAGCAGCTTGAAGTCAACCTTATCGGACAAATTATTCAACACAATGTTGCGTTTTGCTCTGTCATAGAGAGCTTCTTGCAACTCGACCCCAACAACAGATGTCGCCGAGGTGGTTGACGCGAGCAGTAGCGGCAACACACCACTGGCTGTCCCTAGATCTACAACCTCATCTCCATCTCGCACATCAATAAAATCGGCCAGCAGGAACGGATCAAGCGAAAAACGATAGCCGCTTTCTGCCTGAATCATCTTTAGACCACCGACTTGAAGATCGTCTATTCTTTCATTTTTAAATAATTCACACATACAGAAAAAGGCGCCAGAAGCGGCACCCTCTAAAAAACTCATTATGATTTTAAGAAATTAGAATGTCTTGCGAATCGATATATTCCAGCGCTGCTCGTCCCGTCCCATAATATTTCCATTATCACTCGCAGCTCGCATTCCATACTCGTACAAAACACCGACACTTAACTTGCTGAAATTCAGATCTGCATATAATCCAAAACCAGTATCCCCGCTACCAAGGCTAAAATCATTCATCCACCCAACACGGCAACCGAGTCTCGACCAGTTTGTGGGGTAATAATTAGCCAGACCGGAGATGGATATAGCCTCTAGCCCTTCAGCGTATTGTGAATCCACACGTTCATAGTTAAGAAACTGCTTCAACTCGAACAGTCTACGTTTGATGCCAAATTGCAGATAGTGGGCATAACGGTACTCCTGAGCCATACTCAAGAGATACCCGCCATCCCTGTAATCAGGTAAACGCCATTCAAATACCAACTTTCCAGACAAATAATGCTCTCGATTAGGGGTATAAGTTAGCAAAGAATCATGCGACAGGCTCATTCCATCAAATTCAGACTGTGCCATAGTGGCACTAAAGGTTCTACTTGATACACCTTGGCTCAAGTTGTCACCAATAAGAAGTTTACTTTTAATGTCAAGGAGATATCGGCTGACTGCATATCGCAAACGATGATCCAGATAATACTGCCCAACACTATCACCGTCAACGTCCTGATACTCGCCCCCAAGCTCAAGACGATTGGAGACCCGCGACAAACCCACATGATCTAGAAACAAGATCAACTCAGCGCGCCAAACATTCCCGTCTATATTGTCAATCTGCGAGCTTGAAGCCTTGAGCCTCTCCAGACTTACCGGTCGGATAAAATTGGTTGTAGAAGTGCTTATTTTGCCAGATCCAAGCAGAAGAAAACTGCCGAATCCGGCTCGAACTCGTTTGTGCAACTGTTTGGCCAGATCGAACTTAGCGGTTCCTTCAAAATAACTATCATCCGTAGAGGAAGTGGAGATTAACTGCTCTGGCATTCCTTCAAAATAAGCCAGACTAAGACGAGAAAACAGGTCATAAGATCCAGAGGCTTGCGCCAAACTCCTGTTCGGATAATACTCATAAAATGCTCGAAAAGCTCTTCCCTCCCCGCGGTCTCCAGCTTTCATTTCTACTTCAACTGCCGGTGCCGAAATATACTTGGCAACTTTCCCAGTCTCCCATCGTAACGAAGTATAAACATTATTATCAGCCGTCTCAGTGTTAGTGAGAGCGAATGGCTGATTGTTTTGGGCTCGAATTCCAGTGAGATTATAGCGCCAGGAGTTGTTGCGGTCCGTTTCTCCTGAAGCATAAATTGGAACAACCAACGATCTTTGAAGTCGATTTCTCACTTCGAAACGGCTGTAATCGGAGAACATTACTGATCGCCAATTTTGACGCTTTGTCCTGACAAATAAATTAATGGCATACTCATTTGAGGTAGTTTGGGTATTTTGATAATTATCGATATATGTATAGCGCATATCGGTCGACAACTGAATCCAGTTAGTTAGATTAATCCACTCCCGGCGCATGTATTGATCAACGGTTCCGAGCAGGTAGCTCGTCTCACCATAGTCTGCCAGAGCATTTAACTTGTCAGCATACTCCATAAAACGATAATGAAACCAGTTGTGCTTCTTGTTCAATGAGACAAAGGCAAGTTCTCGTTCTACATAATGCTGCGGAACCCATGAAGTTAAATCCTTGACATGGATTTCGCGATAATCGAAGAAGATCTTTGGTAAGTGCGCTAAAGTATCTCTGTACCGCCCAAGGTAACTACCATTTTTGATGCCTAAAACCATAGATGCACCAAATTCACGACGTTCTCCATCATTAACATTAGTAACAATGTCTGGGGTCAGAACGTTAGGGCGCCGGAGAAGAAGATTAGAATCATCAAAAGACCCTCGAGGTAAATTTCTTTCAAATTTGGCAGACGTAAGATCTCGTCCGTACATTTTAAATCGAAATGGCAAGCCACCCGGAGCAAATAACAACTCCCCGAGATATAAGACCTTGCCGTTATTCACATTAGAACTATTGTTAACACCATTACTTTGAATATCGCTATTGAGCCCCCACCATTCACCACCAATCGCAAAATCATATTCGCCACCACGCCCACCCATAAAAACCCCTTGACGAGACAACAAGGCGGTGTATCGTTGTGCAAAACTCGAAGAATCAAACACACGAGTCCCTCCCTCATCGGCCTGATAATGGGCATAATCCCACTCAAGCGACCCGGAGACTCCTGCAAAAGAGCTACTGCACCATGATAAAATAATGGTTACCGCAAATATAAAAAATATAATTAACCGCATTCAATACATCCAAACCACAGATATGGCGTCAGCCACATCAAAAATCTGCAAGACATTGAGAAAAAAACTAACCTACATTTGTGCAAAGATACTACCATGCAAAAAACGTGCCCTACAAATGCCCGCCTAATTACGTTTTCTTTTGCCACCAAGCATAAAAAACAGAAGAAAATACGTAAACAACACCGTTAAATGACGAGCCATTTCACCAATCAAGATCCCCACACACCCACTACCAAATCTTGTTCTGACATATTCGAAACAAATTAAATCTGCCCAGCTGGGTATACAGTCTTTTTCGAACCTTATGGTTCAGTTTCTTGGCAAACCACCCCCTTCAAGCCAATTTGTTCTTTTATAATTGGCAACCAGGGATTTTTAGTAACGATCAGCAACAATGCTAGAAGCCTCAAATCATCAGAAAACATCCAGCAACCTGGCAAAGCCGAATATTATCAGTAGATTCATGTGTTCAGCAATTCACTAATCAGCGAACAGTTGTGCTGGTAGATTAAAACAGCCTTGGTGACAAATACTCTGGCAGTTGATTTGGATTATTTCTGGTGACATTGCTGGCAAAGCATCATTGCTGAACCGGTGCCAGATGAAAAAAAGACGCGACTTGCCCCACCATGCGGCCTGTGACAACTGGCACAACTGAGCTCTCGTCCAGACGAGGAAGATGGATCTGGCACACCCTTCAGAGGATGCTTGCCTCCCATTGAACGAATAACATGATTATTCAAATCTACCCCCTCATGACAACCAATACAAACAACATTGGTCTCGCGGAATAGTTGCGCAGGAAAATTAGTTGCATGGGGATCATGACAAACTGAGCACATACCAACTGCAACCGGGCCGTGGACGAATTCATTAGAACTAAACTCTTCAACCTTTTCCTCATGGCATTCAGTACAAATCTTCGCATCTCCAGCACGATATCTGTATTTTGACGGCCTACTCGCCGGGTCATGACAGAAAGTACACTCAAAAACCCCGGCCGGGCCATGCACATACTTACGTTTCAGCATCCGACGATGGCAAGTACCACATGGATTTTTCTCAACAGACGACTCCAGAAGCTGTTGTTGCGTCGGCTGCATATTGTGACATGGAGCACAAAGAGCCTCGCGTTGTGAAGTATGCATCACGTAGTGTCGAAAATCGTCCGGCGGACGCTCATATGGGTCACTCTTGTAATAAATATCTGCCTTCGTCTCGCCAATCTGCTTGCCTGATGCATCATGTGCCATGAGCGTTATACTATTCTTTCCAGGCTCAAATGAAGGTTCAAGCAGTAAAAAATCAGCAAATGCCGCACGGTAGGCATCACTGGAAATATCGAGAATGTCGCTCTTGGCTCCATTGATTTCTAGCGAAACACCGGCAACCGGAGGATCCTCGCCAGTCTTTATGATCAACAAATGAGAATAAGGAACCCAGCTCCCGTCTTCCGGATAAATCAGTTCAATCGCTGCGGAAGATAACGCCAACGACAGGACAGCAACAAGACAGAATAAAAACAAGCCAGTTTTCTTCAAATTAATCATTGCCAAATCCTCAAATCGGGAGTGAATATACCGGTTACTTACCTGGTACTTCTGGTTTGACCGCCTGCCCCTCGACGATCGGATTTTGTTTGAGATAGGCCGCATTCAAATACTGAAATCGGTGAATAATTCGATTCATGGCATCGACCACCCATATACCGTCTTCACGGTCAACATCGATTCCACCCGGAAGATAAAACCCGCCCGGAGCGACCACCCCTTCGTTGACTATAAATTTACCGCCAACGGTCATAAGAAAATTCCCCTCCAGGTCGAAAATGACAAAACGGTTCGCCATGGAATCAGTGATATATACATGTCCAGATGGACTGACAGCAATCCCTTTTGGCACCTGAAACGAACCGATCGCCGTGCCCCGTTCACCAAACTCCCGCACGAATTCGCCTTCGGGCGTAAACACCTGAATTCGGGCATTCATTGAATCGAGAACAAAAAGATTTCCGGAAGCATCGAGATCGAGATCAAGTGGGAAATTAAAGGTTCCTGGAATGTTTCCACGTTCACCAAATGAAGTGATCCGCGAGCCGTCCACTAAAGAGATGACGTGAACGCTGTGCTGCTTCGGATCGGCAAGATATGCCTTTTGCCGCTGTTCATCGATCGCAATATTAACAGGCCGCCCCATCCATTCAAGTGGCCACACTTCCTGTAATTTCCCGTCGGTAGCGAACACAAGAACTTTTTTTGCCAAAGAGTCGACGACATAGACACGCCCATGACTGTCGCCGTCAAGACCTGTCGGGAACTTGAAATCCATGATCCCACCCATGCGGTCAGTCAATGGCTCAAACTTGCCGGTTGTCAGGTCGACCGCTAGTACGTAACGCTGTCCGATTTCAGAGACATAGAACTTGCCACGGCCATCTGAGTAGACGTCAAACGGATTAAAAAAAAGCGATTCCGGCGCAAACTGCCCAAAAATTGCCTCTTCCACTTTGCTTGCCGTTATTTTTCGAAGGTCAGCGTCGGCCTGAAAGAACTCTACATACTCAATCTTCGGCTCTGAATACGGAGGCCAGAAATATCGTTGTTTAACCTGCGTAGCCGGGGAACATCCGGCGAGCAGACAGAACAACAATATCCCGAATACCCTTTTCAACAGAGCCCTGTGCGAGTCAATTTGAGCAATCATACAAACAGCTTCTTTTCTGGTTTATTTGTTTTTAACGGCTCTTTTACGGTCGTAAGACATCGGTTTGTGGCAACCGACCAGACAACCGCCACCAGATTCAGTAAAGGTAAGCTCAACCGGAATTTGCCAGCGACCAAAAGTTTTATTATTGAGAATCAGGCGTTCCTGATTTTCACCATGCACGCCATGACAAACCCGACAGGTACGCCCTTTTCTTGACTTGTTAACATGAACGTAATGCAGGTTCCGGTCACGGTTTCTGAAACCGGTTGCTTCTGAGGTCCGGCCATATTCGAGCAAACCTCGCTCGTGGCAGGAGAGACACAGAGAATAGGCCTCTTCGGTATACGGAGTATAAAACGAATCCGGATAATTCCCTTTCAGCAGGGCAATCGTGTCTGAACCGTGCGGATTATGACAACTCCAGCACTCACCGGAAGCTACCGGCTCATGCTGAAATTTGTAAGCCAGAATTTCCTCTTCCTTGGCATCATGACAGCTGTAGCAAAAAGTCTCCTGCTCACCTGTCAGCATCCGGACAACCCCCGTCCCGTGCGGATCATGGCATCCGCCACATCCTTCATCCAGGGCCTCGTGCTTGTACTTGCTCGATTCCGCTAGAGCCTGGATGTCATCGTGACAGTCGACACAGAGTGCGTCGCCGACAGCGGGCAACATATAATCTTCCGGGCCGCTGTGTGGACTGTGGCAATTGACGCACCCTTCAAGAACTATCGGATGGGTGTGCTGGTCAGTGAGCAGCGCCTCCTTGTCATCATGACAAAGCACGCACAATTGACTACCGGAAGCCATCAGTTGATTTTCGGCATCAGCGGCATGCGGGCTGTGACAGCTAGTACATTCACCGGCCGCAACCGGCCCGTGTATAACCTTTTCATCGGTGACACTGTCGTGACATTCATAACAGAGAGCAGCACCTTCGGCCGGAAGCATATTTTCAGCCGCTCCGGCGTGTGGATTATGACATGCCGTACAGCCGTCCTCCAGCGCCGAATGAACATATGCATTCCCTTCGGTCTTGCTATCGTGACATTCGTAGCAAAGGGCCTCGCCTTCGGCGGCAAGCATCTTTGGCGCAACGCCAGCATGGGGATTGTGACAGGAAGTGCAACCATCTTCGAGAGCCGGGTGGACACTCGCCATGCCATCAGTTTTACTGTCGTGGCAACTGTAGCAGAGCGCGTCGCCGGTCTCGGCAAGCATCATCTCCTCGGGCCCGGCATGCGGGTCATGACAGGAGGTACAACCATCATCGAGAGCCGGATGCTGATGTTCCCCTTCCGCCTTATCATCGTGACAACGGAAGCAAAGAGCATTGCCGTC
>JAUVAJ010000327.1 GCA_030591795.1 Desulfuromonadales bacterium
CTGCCACCGGGTTGTTGACTTGTGCAAAAAGAGTTGCTGCCTGATAGAGTAGTTTCTCAGCCTGTTTCGGATCGAGGTGTAGAAGGGCCAGTCCGGTAAATTTGCACAGCAGGGGGTGTTGAGACGGACTCGCCGCGTACAGTTCTTTTAAAATCGGCAGCAGGTGGTCGAGACGATTTTCGGCATAGAGGACCATCCCCTCCTGGCCGATTGATGGATTGGCAGGGATGTCGTCATCAGGGGACAACAAGATGTGCATCAGGGCGTGGATAAAACGAAACTCAGCCGGATTGAGATCGATCACTTCGTCAGCCAGGGTTATCGATTCCTGCCGGGGAAAAGTGGTCAGCCGACCGATGGTCAAATCGTCGCTGACGATTTGGGCGGCGTTGGTATCCATCTGACGGCGTAAAACCGCCCGGATACGGGCATTCAGGATGCGGGGCCGAAAAGGCTTGACGATATAATCGTCGGCGCCCATCTCTAGCCCTCTGACGACATCGGTCTCTTCACCTTTTCCGGTCAGGATAACAATCGGCAGGTGGCGAGTTTCTGGCTCAGATTTCAGACGGCGACAGACTTCTAGACCATCGATGTCCGGCAGGCCGAGGTCAAGCAGGATAAGTGAGGGCGCGATTTCCCGGGTGACGGCAAGTCCATCCTTGCCATTATTGACAATCTGCAGGTCAAAGTCCTCGCGAGCAAGACTATGGCGGAGAAGTCGGCAGACTCCTTCGTCATCTTCAATTGCAAGTATCCGATACTTGTCCATTTTATCCCTGGATGATTTACTTTGATTTATCGTTCAGCAGGACGAACCCGATCTGTCGGCCGGTTTGACCATTGTCACGACGATAAGAGAAGAAAAGTTCGCGGTGGCAGCAAGTGCATTCCGCAACAGATTCGATGTTTGCTGTTGGCAGCCCAGCGGCTTCGAGTTGTAACAGGCAGCTTTGCTTCAGGTCGAGCAGCCACTCACCGAGTTGAGTCTCTTTGGTGATGGCGCCCCAGTTGTCGCTCCCCTCCCTGAAGGCATCACGGACCGGTCGGTCGACCGGATATTTATGCGCACCGATCCCTGGCCCGACGGCAGCCTGCAGGTCTTCAGGCCGACAATCGAAATGCGAAGTCATGGCTGCGACAGCCCGGCCGATCAGCCCGGCAGCGGCACCACGCCAGCCGGCGTGGATAACTGCGGCTACAGCTTTGCCGGGATCGAACAACAGAACAGGATAGCAGTCCGCAACCAGAATCCCGATCATGATATTTTTCTGATCGGTGATAATGGCGTCACATTCAACTTGCTGAAAATGTGACACGTCAGGATTCGGCTGGTCGAGCACCAGGATGTCGGTGCCGTGAACCTGACGTACTGTCAATAACTGATGTGGCGGGAGGTCAAAGGTGCGGGTTAAGGTAGCCCGGTTGGCTTCAACATTGTGTTTTGGATCATCCGTATTCTGTCCCAGATTAAGGGAGTTGAAAGGCGGACGGCTGGACCCGCCGTTACGGGTCGTAAAGCCGGCTTGAACGATCGTGTTGCCCGCCCATGCCGGTTGCAGAAAATTGATTTTGCCTTGACGACAGTTTTTCATGGTTGGTAAATCGTCTGTCAATCCATACGTGACGGATCGCCAGCGCTTTCGTATTTGTGGTTCAGGTAATCGATCAGGTTACTCAATTCAGCCGGTAACGCCGAATTGAATTCCAGCTCTTCTTTTGTAGCCGGATGCTCGAAACCGAGCAATCTGGCATGGAGAAATTGTCTACTCAAACCCTGAATCATTGCCCTCAGGGTCGTATCCGGCAGTTGATTGCTGCGTTTGGTTGAGCCATAGACCGGATCGCCGACCACCGGGTGATTCATCTCGGAAAGATGCACCCGGATCTGGTGCGTCCGACCGGTCTCCAAGTTTAACTCGACCAGCGTCAATCGATCACTATCAAACCGTTGCAACACTTTCCAATGAGTGACCGCGTGTCGTCCATTGCGGGTAGTGCTGCTCATCTTCTTGCGGTGTTGCGAATGTCGCCCGATCGGTTGGTCGATTGTACCGCTATCTGCATCAAATCGACCGAAAACCAACGCAACATACTGCCGCCGGATCGAATGCAGCTTGAATTGCCAGGCAAGTTCCTGATGCGTGATATCATCTTTGGTTGCGACCATAACCCCGGAAGTGTCGCGATCGAGACGGTGCACGATCCCGGGGCGAATCTGGCCACCGATTCCGGACAGGTCCCGACAGTGGTGCAGCAGGGCGTTTACCAAGGTGCCACTACTATGACCCGGTGCCGGATGAACGACCATGCCGGCCGCTTTGTTTATCACGATAAGATGTGAGTCTTCATGCAGGATTTCGAGAGGGATCGCTTCGGGGATGGCTTCAATTGGCGCCGGCTCCGGGATGGTGACAGTGACCACCTCACCCCCCCTTAGCTTGTTGCCCGTCTTGACCGATTTTCCGTCACACAGAATCTGCTCGCTCTCGATTAGTCGTTTGATCTGCGAACGACTCAGCTCCGGCATGCAGAGAGCCAGGTACTGGTCAAGACGCTTCGGTGCTTGTCCGCGATCAAAAGTAAAGCGCAGAATAGCTCCCATTATTTACCAGATGGAACTCTCGATCTTGCCAGCCTGTTTGATCATGACATCGACAACAGCCCGGTCATACAGGTTGTCGCGATTCGCCATGTCGGGAGAGACTCGGGTGTTAAAATGGTCCCGTCCCTCAACAAGTTCCTCTGCCAGAAGATCAAAAATATTATCGTTGGTAATACCCTCTTTGACCTTCTCCGGGTTGTAAAGGGCAATATCGGAGACGATTGCGCGCGCCAGTCGGAACGCCAAGTCCGGATTGTCCACGAGTTTACTCATTTGTCCTCCCTGTCCGTCGCCGGACATCATATCAGAACCGGTAAAACCGGAAAAGTGTACGCAGGCTGCCAAAAC
>JAUVAJ010000169.1 GCA_030591795.1 Desulfuromonadales bacterium
TAGTTTTCGTACTTCTCGCGCCGCCAGCGAAACGGCAGATCGACAATAGCACCCGGCTGTTCAATCTGATAAAGCGCCCGTAAAGCCTCGTACACTACCGCCCGTTGCTGCTGAACGTTACCCGGCTCACCAAGCGGGTGACCGAAGGGCCAGCGCAAAAATACCGTGCGCGGCGGTTTGACCTTTTCCGTATATCCCCTGACGATCGAAATCCCGATTGTAGCAATCCCGACCTTTTCAATTTCTCTTTGTATCAATCCCACGGATTGATTGCAGATGCCTCAGGCAGGGGTTAACAACACCAGATCAACATCATCTGCCTTTAGCTTGCCGGCGATCTCTCTGGCGGTCTTTTCGACCAGCGTTGCGATGTGCCGGCCATCGATATGCCCCATAAAGGAATAATGGGTTGCGGCCAGACTGCCGATCACCCCTTCGTTGGCCAGTTCACACAATCGATCCAGCGGAAAAATGATATTCGGATCCTTGCGCGCATCGCTGTGATCATAATAATCATGCGTAATCTGGAAAGCCGCAAACAGTTTGGCGCCATCGAGTTCCCGGTAACTCGGATCGCCGTCAGCATCATTCATATCAAATGGCGGCTGGTTCTGGTGGTGAATACCCGAGGTGGTCACCATTGCTAGCTTGGCCTGCCGCAACGGCTTGATCGACTGCACCCAAGGGATCTCGCCTTCGGTCTCCTGCGGCTGATAGCCGTCGACAAAACGCTGCGCCAAGGCCGGAAAACGAGTGGCCAAGCGCGCCAGAAACCGGTTTTTGAAACGTCCAAAATTACTCATGTCTAGCCCTTTCCTTAAAAACGGTCAAACCGAAACCGCGAAAACATAATATATCAACCCCTTTAATGTCATTATACCCCCGGAATTTTGCCAGCGCCAATGCAACAATCCGGTTTTGGTGTTAAAATCTGCCAGACAACCGACCAGCACCCGGATCATGCTGGAAATTGCAATTAAATCTATGGGGGATAAATGCTTATTACGGGGCGAGAACGGCGGACCAAACCGCCAGAGACAAACTTGTTTAAAATAATTCTGCTGCTGTGCTATGGGCTCCTACTATCAACAACTCAGGCCTCAGCCACCGAACTGATGTTGCCGAAGGTTTATTCAGCGCAGGTTGATATCTCAGGCTGGTTGATGAGCGAAAAATTCGATGGCGTGCGCGGCTACTGGAATGGGCAACAAATGCTGTCGAAGAATGGAAATATTTTTTACCCGGCGGAGGAATTTACCCGCAATCTGCCACCATTTCCCCTCGAAGGTGAACTCTGGGGTGGCCGTAGCAGTTTTGAGCAGACTGTAGGAATCGTCAAAAAACAACAGCCACATGCCGGATGGCTAGAGTTGAAATTCGCCATCTTCGACGTACCGCAGGCTCCGGGTGGCTTCACTGCGCGAATGACGCAAGCCGACAACTGGTTTGCCGCCCATCCATCCGCTTATGCCTTCGTTATCTCGCAGATCCCGGTTCGAGATCAGGCGCACCTACAGCAGGAATTACACAGGATCGAAAACCTCGGCGGTGAAGGGCTGATTGTGCGTAAACCGGGCGCTCTCTATGCCGCCGGTCGCAGTGCAGAGATCCTCAAGGTGAAAAACTACTCGGATGCCGAGGCGACAGTGCTGGAACACCTGCCTGGCAAAGGAAGAAATGAAGGCCGTCTCGGTTCGCTATTAGTCAAACTCGAAGACGGGACTCAGTTCAGGATCGGCAGTGGCTTCAGCGACAGCGAACGGGAGACACCACCAGCGGTCGGCACGGTCATCACCTTTAAACACTACGGGACATACCAATCCGGGATTCCTAAATTCCCGTCATTCCTGCGCATCAGACAAGATCAAGGACTATAATGACCAGCCCCCTTTACCAACGTATCTACGATCTGGTCTGCCAGATTCCCGCCGGCCATGTCACTACCTACGGTCAACTGGCCCGACTGGTCGGCTGCACGCCGCGCACTGTCGGCTATGCCATGGCGGCACTAACGAGCGGCGCCGATGTTCCCTGGCAGCGGGTGATCAACAGCCAGGGCAAGGTCAGCCCAAGAGCTGATGGTGAGCGAGATTTTCTGCAACGTGATCTGCTGGTCGCCGAAGGGGTCAGGTTTGACCGCAGCGGACGGATCGATCTGGAGGAATATGGCTGGGGGTTTCCATCTCTGGACTAGCGATTGATACTCAGCCGAGCTTTGCGCCGTTCGCCACCTCACGTTCAGGGATCGCCAATACCACCGAACGATCGTCCTGATAAAAGCCGGTCAACAGAAACTCCGAACGGGTCGGGCCGATCTGTTTCGGTGGAAAATTGACCACGCCGATGATCTGCCGGCCAAGCAGTTCTGCCTTGCTGTAGAGGTCGGTCACCTGGGCACTGGATTTTTTCACCCCGATTTCCGGGCCGAAGTCGGCCTTGACCTTGTAGGCCGGAACCCGCGCTTCCGGAAAGTCCTCTACCTCGATAATCGTTCCGATGCGTAATTCCACGATTTCAAACTGCTGCCAGCTGATCTCTTCCATCACCTTCCCCTTCAAACCGACCCGTTACCTGATTGCGGCGAGATGCCGTATTTTTTCAGCTTGCGCGCCACAGTCGGCTGGCTCATATCGAGGGCGGCGGCAATCTCCTGCTGCTTGCGGAAGCGCTTGCAGGCATCGATCAGCACCGCCCGTTCGACACTCTCGACAATCTGCTGCATGGTCATTGTACCGGGAAAGTTGGCGATCGGGATCGAACCGCTGTCGGTATAACCGGAGACAACACTGCGCGGCAGATCGCTGACGTCGAGCAGCTCAGTATCAGACATCACCACCAGCCGCTCGCAGATGTTCATCAGCTCGCGAACATTACCAGGATAAGCATAGCCGGTCATGACGTCGAGCGCCGCTGCCGTCATCCGTTTCGGCTTGCCACTTTTGGCGGCGAAATGATCGATGTAGGAGCGGATTAACGGAATCAGGCAGTCCTTGCGCTCGCGCAGGGCCGGAACCGTGAGAGGAATAACGCTGAGCCGATAAAAAAGATCGACCCGGAACAGCTCCTGCTCGACCAGCTGTTCGAGGTTGCGATTGGTCGCAGCCAGGATTCGCACATCGACACGGCGGCCGGTCGTGCCACCAAGGCGGGTCACCAGACCATCCTCCATAAAGCGGAGGAGTTTGACCTGTGAAGCGAGCGGCAATTCGGCGATTTCATCGAGGAACAGTGTGCCGCGATCAGCCATCTCCAGCATTCCCGGTTTGCTGACAACAGCGCCGGTAAAGGCGCCTTTGTCGTAACCGAACAGTTCGGCCTCGATCAGGGTTTCCGGGATCGCCCCACAGTTGATCTTGACCACCGGATGGTCGGCGCGACGCGAATTCTTATGGATCAGGTCGGCGATCACCCCTTTGCCGACCCCCGACTCACCGAGAATCAGCACGGTTGAGTCGACGTCACTCACCTTCAGCGCCTGTTTGAGGGCCTTGACCATGACCGGACTTTTGGCAATCATCGGCTTGGCATCAAGCTGATCCTGTTGCAACTCCAGAATCTGATGCCGAAATTGATCGCCGAGCGCCTGTTGTTCTTCGAGCTGGCGCTGCAACCGATCGATCTCGGTAATATCCCGCTCGCTGACGACCACCCGGATCAAGGTTCCGGTGTCGTCAAACACCGGTGTCGCCGTCGAGATCAGCTTGCGACCATGACGGTTCTCCTGCAGCAGGCTAACCACGGTTCGGGACTTGATCGCCTCCAGTGCGGCAGAAGGGAGAATCAGGTAACCTTTATTGGCCATCTCCAGATAATCATGCCCAACCAGTAGCTCGGCTGAGGCATTATTGATCTTGGCGGAGGCAGGATTGACGCGCAGGATACGACCATTACCGTCGCAGACAAACAGACCATCTGAAGAGGAGTCGATGATCGCATCGTGCTCCCAGGTCAATTCCTGAATAGTCCTATCCATCACTCAACCCCTGATTTGCAACACTATCAGTGTTTTTTCCCCAGATAAGCTTCTTGCACCTTCTCCGAGGCGAGCAGCTCTTCGGATGTTCCGGAGAGGGCAATTTTACCAACATCGAGAACATAGGCGCGGTCAGCCAACTTCAGTGCCGCCTTGGCGTTCTGTTCAACCAGCAGCACCGTCACACCACTCTTGGCAATCTGCTTGATCTGCTTGAAGATCGCCTTGACCAGAATCGGCGCGATACCGAGTGACGGCTCATCGAGCAGCAGCATCTCCGGCTCGCTCATCAGGGCACGACCGATCGCCAGCATCTGCTGTTCACCACCGGAGAGGGTGCCGGCCAGCTGCTTGCGCCGCTCCTTGAGCCGCGGGAACAGGTCGAACACCCAATCAAGCACCTCACGATCCATCTTGCTCCGGGAATAGGCCCCGAGTATCAGATTCTCCTCGACGGTGAGGATGCCGAATACACGGCGCCCTTCAGGTGAGTGACTGATGCCGAGCTTGACACTTTTATGTGGCGGAATCTTGGTCAATTCCTCACCCTTGAAGCGGATTGAACCGGACTTGGCCTTGAGCAGTTGACTAATGGTACGCATGGTCGTTGTTTTGCCGGCACCGTTGGCACCGAGAATTGCAACGATTTCGCCCTTGCGCACTTCCAGAGAAATCCCCTTTATGGCAGCAATACTGCCATAAGAGACCTCGAGGTCCTTTATTTCGAACAAGACATCGTCACTCATCGTCGTCATCCTCACTTCCGAGATAGGCCTCGATAACCGCCGGATCCTTCTGGATTTCCTCCGGAGTTCCTTCGGCGATCTTCTTGCCGAAGTTGATGACCGTCAGGTAATCAGTCACCTCCATGACCA
>JAUVAJ010000194.1 GCA_030591795.1 Desulfuromonadales bacterium
ACCACCTGATGTTGCTTGATTTCGGCGGTTTGGAAATGACCGGCAAGGTGGCTGAGGAAGCGTTGGAAAAGGCCGGACTGACCATGAACAAGAATGCCGTGCCGTTTGACACCCGCTCACCATTTGTCACCAGCGGGATTCGGATCGGTACTCCGGCCACGACAACTCGTGGCCTTAAAGAACCAGAAATGAAGCAGGTTGCCGACTGGATTAAGCGATCTTTGGCCGACACCGAGGATCTTGATACGCTGAACGCGATTCGGCTTGAAGTCAAAGAACTGTGTAAGCGCTTTCCGCTTTATGCGCATCGGCTGGTCTGATGGATCGCCCTAGCTGGGAAGAATATTTCATGAGTATCGGGCAGTTGGTTGCCCGACGATCAACCTGTTTGCGGCGTCAGGTCGGAGCTGTGCTGGTCAAGGATAAAAATATTCTTGCAACCGGTTATAACGGCACCCCCACAGGTATTACCCATTGTGAGGTGGTCGGGTGTCTGCGCGAGCAGTTGAAAATTCCTTCCGGTGAGCGACACGAGTTGTGTCGTGGGCTACATGCTGAACAGAATGTTATCGTGCAAGCGGCTAAACATGGGATAAATATTGATGGCTCCACTCTGTTTTGTACGACCGCTCCATGTATTATTTGTGCAAAAATGATTATTAATTCGGGGATCAAAGAAGTTGTTTATCTCGATGGATATCCTGATATTCTATCGAAAGAGATCCTGGATGAATCCGGCATTGATTTTCGCGCCTATGCAGGGAAGACCAGTCTTATTGCCGAGGAGGAAGAATGAAGTGTCCATTCTGTGGATTTAACGATACCAAAGTTGTCGATTCCCGTATGGGTAAGGAAGGGAATAATATCCGTCGGCGACGCGAATGTATAGATTGTGAACGTCGTTTTACCACTTATGAGCGAGTAGAGGAGTCTCTGCCGCTGGTAGTGAAAAAGGATGGTCGTCGGGAGACGTTCGACCGAACCAAGATCATTGCCGGAATGCAACGGGCCTGTGAAAAACGTCCAGTATCTATTGCGACCATAGAAAGGTTTGTTGATAGTTTTCAGCAATCTCTGCAGGAGAGTGGTGAAAAAGAGATTGAGGCCGGGAAAATCGGTAATGCTGTGATGGAATCTCTGCAAGCAATTGACGAGGTTGCATATGTGAGATTCGCCTCAGTATATCGTCAATTTAAAGATATTAACGAGTTTATGAGCGAATTGAAGGATATTCTGGCCCAGGGAAAATAGAATAGTATTACTGGAGAAGTATTTTAGATCGACAAATGCCTGAACAAATGATGCAACTAGCTCTTGACCTTGCCCGTAAGGGTGAGGGCCGCACCAGCCCCAACCCTCCGGTCGGGGCCGTTGTCGTTTACGCTGGTAAAATTATTGGTAGAGGGTTTCACCCGGCGGCTGGTGAGCCGCACGCAGAGGTTTTTGCCTTGCAAGAGGCTGAAGGTCAGACCAAGGGTGCAGATCTGTATGTGACCCTTGAGCCGTGTAACCACCAGGGTCGTACCGGCCCTTGTTCTGAAGCGATTATTAAGGCCGGAATCAAGCGGGTTTTTGTCGGTTGCCTGGATCCGAATCCGCTGGTTGCAGGGCAGGGCGTCAAAGCCTTACACGATGCTGACATCGAGGTGATTTCCGGTGTTCTCGAACAGCCTTGTCGGCGCTTGATTGCTCCGTTTGCCAAACATATTAAGACCGGCTTGCCGTTTGTTACCATGAAAACAGCTATGACTCTTGATGGCCAGACCGCTACGTCGCGTGGCGAATCTCAGTGGATCACCGGTGAAGAGAGTCGATTACAGGTGCATCGAATGCGTAATCGTGCTGATGCTGTTTTGACCGGTATTGGCTCGATATTAGCGGACGATTCACAATTGACTACGCGTTTACCTGAAGGTGGACGTAATGCTCTGCGGATTGTCGTCGATTCGCAGTTGCGCATTCCCGCTGATGCGCAAATCATTACTGCAGACTCAACAAACATGCCGTTGATCGTGACCACTACTGTTGCTTCGCCGGCCCGTACACAAGAATTACAAAACAAAGGGGTTGAAGTTCTGGTTGTTGCGGCCGATCCTGATGGTCGGATTTTGTTACCTGAGCTGATGCAACATTTGGGCGAACGTAATATTCAAAGTCTGCTGCTGGAAGCTGGTGCAGAGTTGAATGGAGAGGCTTTAAGGTCAGGGATTGTTGACCGGGTGGCTTTTTTTATTGCGCCAAAAATATTTGGCGGTAATGACGGGCAGTCTGTTTTTTCCGGAAGCGGTGTCACATTTCTTTCGAACGCGGTAGAATTACAGAATATTCGCTGTCAAACATTTGCCGGCGATATCCTGATTGAAGGCGAGGTAATCTGATGTTCACCGGTTTAGTCGAAGATTGCGGATCGATTAAAAATATTGTTCGGACGGCGACTTCTGCTGTTGTGACTCTCAATACAGCACTGCCGACGGATAGTCTGACTAAAGGCGACAGTATCGCTGTAAATGGTGTCTGCCTCACCGTCGTAGCTACTGGTTCTGACTCGTTTTCAGCTGATATATCACCGGAAACTTTCTCTTGTACTACTCTGGAAACATTGCAGTCCGGTAGCCGCGTAAACCTGGAAAGAGCGTTGCGGGTCGGTGATCGCCTCGGTGGGCACATAGTAACAGGTCACGTCGATTCGATCGGCAGTATCAGACAGATCAGTCCGGCACAAAATGCGATCTTGATCGATATTGAAGTGCCGTCTGAGACAGGTCGATATTTAATTGAAAAGGGGTCTGTTGCTGTAGATGGCATCAGTTTAACCATCAATTCAGTTGCCGGGAATGTTTTTCAACTGAGTATTATCCCACACACGCTTTCGGTAACCACCCTGAAAGATTTGCGTCCTGGATCACAAGTCAATATCGAGACTGATATCATAGGTAAATATGTAGAACGATTGATGAGCAGCAAGCCTGAAAAACAGTCAGCTCTGACCAGTGAACTTCTTGCCAAGCACGGGTTTCTGTGACATAAATACTGTCCAGCAAAAACCGCTGGTATTATAAGAACCAGTTGTAAAGGAAGATAAATGCCGATAAAGAATATTGAAGCAGCCCTGGAAGATTTGCGCCAGGGGAAAATGATAATTCTGGTTGACGATGAAGATCGTGAAAATGAGGGCGATCTGGTCATCGCAGCTGAAAAAGTAACGCCAGAAGCGATTAATTTCATGGCGCGTGAAGGGCGTGGTCTGATCTGTCTGTCTATGACCGAAGAGCGTGCCGACCGTCTTGAGTTGCCGTTAATGGTGCAAGATAACTCTTCTTCATTCGGTACTGCTTTTACGGTGTCAATTGAGGCTCGAACCGGGGTTTCGACCGGTATTTCAGCCGGTGATCGTGCCCGGACAATTCAGGTCGCACTTGATGAAGAGACCCGGGCAATTGACCTGGCTCGGCCTGGGCATGTTTTTCCGTTACGGGCAAAGAAAGGCGGCGTTCTGGTTCGTGCCGGGCAAACTGAAGGCTCTGTCGACTTGTCGCGACTGGCCGGTCTGCAGCCGTCAGGTGTTATTTGTGAAATCATGAATGATGATGGCACTATGGCCCGAATGCCACAGTTAAAGGTATTCGCCAAGCAGCACGATTTACGCATTGTTACCATCGAAGATCTGGTTGCCTATCGTATGCGCAAAGAGCTGCTGGTCAGGCGTGCGGCGGAAACTGTCCTGCCGACCCCGTTTGGCAGCAATTTTCAGGCTATTGCCTATGAAAATGATGTCGACGAAGCCAATCATCTGGCATTGGTCAAAGGTGAAATTGATCCGGAGAAGCCGGTGCTGGTTCGTGTGCACTCTGAATGCTTAACCGGTGATGTCTTCGGCTCGCAACGCTGCGATTGCGGCGATCAGCTACACGCTGCGATGCAGATGATTGACCAGGAAGGTGTAGGTGTCCTTCTATATATGCGCCAGGAAGGGCGCGGTATTGGTCTTATTAATAAATTACGGGCTTATGCACTGCAGGATGAGGGACATGATACTGTAGAAGCGAATGAAGCTCTTGGCTTTCAGGCTGATCTGCGTGATTATGGAATAGGTGCGCAGATTTTAACCGACTTGGGAATTAGAAATATTCGCCTGATGACCAATAATCCTAAAAAAATCATTGGTCTTGAAGGGTATGGCTTGAAAATTGTTGAACGCATTCCGCTTGAAGTTGAGGCGACTGATTCAAATCTAGGCTATCTGAAAACAAAACGCGAGAAGATGGGGCATCTGCTCGAAAATCTTTGATTAATTGTGCTGACAGGAGAATTGTTATGGCAAATGTTATTGAAGGAAAACTTGATGCTTCCGGCCTGAAAGTCGGGATTGCTTTCAGTCGGTTTATCAGCTTTATATCAGAACGATTACTTGAGGGCTCAATAGACGCCTTGCTTCGTCACGGCGATGAAGAGGTCA
>JAUVAJ010000294.1 GCA_030591795.1 Desulfuromonadales bacterium
ATTTTGATCAATCGCCAGATAAACATTAGCCAGGGTCTGCGCTTCAACACCCTGCGATGCGTCAACCACCAACATGGCACCTTCACAGGCCGACAGGGAACGGCTAACTTCGTAGTTAAAATCGACGTGTCCGGGTGTGTCAATCAGGTTAAGTATATAATCATTACCGTCATCAGCTGTATAATTCAGACGTACTGACTGTGCCTTAATGGTTATCCCACGCTCCCGTTCGATATCCATCTTGTCGAGAAATTGATCCGCCATCTCCCGTTCAGTCAAAGCTCCGGTCGCTTCAAGCAGTCGATCGGCGATAGTTGATTTACCGTGATCGATATGCGCAATTATAGAAAAATTTCGAATTCGTTTCTGTTCCATTTAGATCCAGTTCCATTTGAATGTTGCGGTGACGCCGTAAGATATAAGCATAGAGCCTATTTGTAAAGAATTATACCCTTACTATATGCAGTAATCAGGCGATATTTTTGAAAATTGTTGCATTGACCCATCCAAAAGTGTATGAACGAAGAGTCTTTTTTTGAATTTGTGTAGTGTTTAAGTCTCCACGTTTGTTCATAAGTCGTTCAGACATTGGGTCTGTACGGCTTTTTTTATGCGCAAAAACTCTACACGTGCCAGTTTTGGCGTTTCGCTAGGAAGGAGTTTGTGATGGCTGAAGGTACAGTGAAATGGTTTAATGATTCCAAGGGGTTTGGTTTTATTACTCAAGATGATGGCCCGGACGTATTCGCGCACTATTCTGCTATTGCTGGAGATGGTTTTAAATCTCTGGCTGAGGGAGATCGTGTAAGCTTCGATATTAACGATGGCCCAAAGGGGCCACAAGCAGCAAATATACAGAAAATCTAACTATACAGTTGTGTAAATAGTAAAAACTTAATCGGCCCTTGATAATAGATATCAAGGGCCGATGTTTATTTATTGCGTACTACTTCTACTTTATAACCATCCGGGTCAGTGATGAAATAGAACTGTGGTGGCGAGCCGGGTAGCCCTTTGAGCTGAGTAACTTCGAAGCCTGCAGCCAAATGTTGTTGGTAAGATTGTTCAAGGTTGTCGACGCCGACGGCAACATGTGAGTAACCATTGCCGAGCGTGTACGGCTCGGTCTGATCGTAGTTGTATGTCAACTCCAGCTCAAACAATGCTCCGGGTGCCACCAGGTAGGACAAGGTGAATTTATCCGGATAATCCTTTTTGCGTGAAACTTCAAAGCCAAAGGCCTTTATATAGAAACGTTCAGAAGCATCGAGATCAAGGACGCGTATGCAGACGTGGATCATTTTGTATTCCATTATTTATTCCTTCACGCCAATAAAAAAGTCTATTTGCCGGTAAATTCAGGCGTTCGCTTTTCGATGAATGCGAGCATCCCCTCACGTCTGTCCTCGTAAGCGAAACAGAGAGAAAAAAGATCTGCTTCGTAGATTCCGGCTCGCTTGACATCCATCTCCAGCCCATTATCAATCACCTGTTTACTGAACTTAACTGCCGTGCGACTTCTCGAAGCGATAGTGGCGGCCATTTCACACGTTACAGCTAGCAGTTCGCTGGCAGGCACCACCTGGTTAACCAGTCCGATCCGGTGAGCCTCCTGCGCGCTTATCATGTCACCGGTAAAAATCAGCTCCTTGGCCTTCCCTTTGCCGACCAGACGGGCAAGACGCTGCGTCCCGGCAAAGCCTGGAATGATTCCCAGTTTAACCTCTGGCTGACCGAGGCGAGCCGTGTCGGCCGCTATACGAATATCACAAGCCATGGCCAGTTCACAGCCGCCACCGAGGGCATAGCCATTAATTGCAGCAATAACCGGCTTCGACAACTCTTCAATCCGGTTAAGAACATCCTGAGCCAATATGGCAAAATCTCTGGCCCACTGCACAGAGACATCAACCATCGCCTTTATATCCCCGCCGGCGACAAACGCTTTTTCACCCGCCCCGGTTAAAATAATTACGGCAACCTCATCATCGGCTTCGAGCTCATCGAGCACGTTCTTTAACTCATGGAACAGCTCAACACTAAGCGCATTCATAATTTCCGGACGGTTGATGGTAATCGTTGCGATCTGCTCACTGATACGGACTAAAAGTTGACTTGAACTCATAATAACTCCTTTAAACCATCTCATTCTTCAGTAACATAACTTTAACTTCGGCTTCGGCCATTATTGTAGACTCAAAAATCAGACGCGAATTGACCATAACTATTCGACGCTTGACCGAAACAACCTCAGCCTGGAGCGTCAACGGGCAATCGATCCGGACCGGATGCTTGTATTTGACGCTCATACCCGCAGTCACTGCCCGCTCTGAAAGAGCACGGCAGGCATAGATAGCCGTCTCATCGAGCAATGTAGCAATGATACCACCATGTACGACCCCCTGCCACCCCTGGAAGTTGCTGCCGATTGTAATGCTTGCGTTTGCTCGATTGTTGACAGAATCGACAGAAAACTGAACCTGTAAGCCGATCGGGTTTTTAGAGCCGCAAACAAAACAACCATCATCTGCCTTGATAATATTTTCATCCATATTACTCAACCTTCCTTGTTGTTCAATATTATTGATATTTTCCGATCAGATTGCTAGGATGCATGAAAATATTGTAGATAAAATTACATTCTTGAAAGGAGCAGAACATGTCTGACACGATTAATATCGCCTTGATTGGTGCTGGTCGAACCGGCACCCCACTACTTAAAGAGATGATCAAATACTCTTACATCAACATTGTTGGTGTTGCTGACCTGAATGAAGCCGCAGAAGGGATGAAAATTGCCAAGGAGAATGGTATCTTTGCCACGACAAACCCGGTTGATCTGATCAGCAAAGGCGATGAAATTGACATTCTGGTTGAAGTCTCAGGCGACCTGACGCTCAAAAAGGTTATCAAGGACTTCTTACAGAATACCAACAATAAAAAGACCATTATCATGCATGACATGATAGCCAGACTATTTATCAGCATGACAACTCAACAAAAGACCTTGATTGCGTCTTTACACCCCGACGACGTTGGTGTCGGATAAAATATCAGTAATCAGGCCGGTCATTTCGACCGGCCTTTTTTTTACAAAGCGGCCACAAGTCTAGATTGACGGGATACCGGATTGCAGCGTTGCAGCATGTCAGTGAAAACTGTTTCAATAAACGGGATAGATTGTTTCAAAACGTGATCATCCTGCAGCATATGTAGGGTGGCCCGATGTGAACCGGCAAAATCAAACACCGCTGCCGGATCAATCAATTCATCATCCCAGCCATGAACAATTGTGGTCTCTCCGGCGAC
>JAUVAJ010000187.1 GCA_030591795.1 Desulfuromonadales bacterium
GCCGTTGAGGCCAGCACTGTATGCGTAGTAAGCGTCAGAGAGAGCCGAAGCGACCAGGTGAGTAGCGTGCGCCGAAACGTTGCCGGACTCATGGTCAGAATGCAGGATGAAGTACATACGAGCAACGTCGTCATAAGGAGCATCGATGCCCATCATGTGCGCAAAGTTGCCGCCCATGTCGAGGTTCGGATCAGCAGCGATCTGCTCATCATTCTTGTACTTCTTGCGGTAGATGAAAGCACCGATCGGGCCGAGCTTGGCCATCATGTTGTTGGAGTCTTCGTACATGTCTTCCCAGCAGGTCATCTTGTTAAACTTGCCGGCAGCATAGTTGGCAGCAAAGACCGAATCATTCTGCATCGCCAGAACGGCAGATGAGAACATGGTCATTGGATGAGAGTCAGCCGGCATGGCATTGAGCACGTCGAAGACATACTGAGGTACTTCAGAACGAGCTTTCCAGTCAGCAACAACTTCCAGAGTCTGCTCCATAGTCGGAACATCACCGGTCAGCAACAGATACCAGAAGCCTTCAACATAAGGCTGCTCACTGCCCGGAACTTTAGGCAGAGCATCAAATGTCTCAGGAATGGTCATGCCACGGAAACGGATACCTTCCATCGGGTCGAGGTAAGAAATATCAGTTACCAGAGATTTAATGCCACGAGCGCCACCAATAGTCTGACCGATAGTAACATCGCCCAACTTAACATCACCAAACTCCTTAACCAGCTTGGTAGTGCGGGGACGATGCGCATCAATTTTCTTGCGTAGAGTTTCTTTCAATGTCGACATACTCATTTCTCCTTTGGAAAATGAGGCGGGAAAGCCCGCCTAAGTAAAAGAAGTACGGCCGGAACGGAATTACAACAAAATGCCGTACCGGCACGAAACAACAGCCTATTTAATATGGATAAATCCTGTAAAAACAACTACATAAGATCAATGTCATGGGCTTAAAATAGACTAATAATACTTTTTAAGCTTTGCTTTTCAAATATTGTTCTAGCAACTCACCAGTCAGAAGTCAAGTTCATTTCGTATACAGTATGCAAAAACACATATTTTAATCCCCATGGCTCAATCCCTGGTTTTTTTACTAGGTAAAATAACCGGCCGATGCTAAAATTGCGCAAATTTTAAGCAGATATATCTTATATGAAACTCGGTAGGCTCACACTCGACAATCCAGTATTTCTTGCACCAATGGCCAGCATTACGGACTTACCGTACCGGACCATAATGAAACGGTTTGGTGCCGGTCTGGTCTTCTCAGAAATGATCAGCGCCAAGGGGTTGATTTATGCCGGAGCCAGAACACGGGAATTACTGCGCAGTTCACCTGAGGAGCAGCCACTGGCTATTCAGTTGTTCGGCAGTGAACCAGAAGCCCTTGCTGAAGCCACAAAATTAATACGGGAGGATGCTGAACTTATAGATTTGAATCTCGGTTGCCCGGTCAACAAAGTAGTCCGTAGCGGAGCGGGTAGCGCTTTACTGAAAGACCCGGGCCAGGTTAAAGCTATCGTCCGTGCGGTAAGGGCGGCGACTGACCTCCCCTTGACGATCAAAATTCGCTCCGGGTGGGATCTGCAAACTGTTAATTTTCTTGAAATCGGTCGTATTGCCGAAGGCGAAGGTGTTGATGCTATAACACTGCATCCCCGGACCCGCAATCAGGGCTTCAGTGGTCATTCAGATTGGGACCATATCCGCCAGCTTAAAGATGCCCTCGGCATTCCAGTAATCGGCAGTGGCGACATTACAACCCCCCTGGAAGCTGTCAGTATGATGGATACAACCGGCTGCGACGCTGTCATGATCGGCCGGGCGAGCTACGGGAATCCCTGGCTCATACGTGACACTGTCCGCCTGTTTAAAGGAGAATCGCCGCACCCGCCACCCTCTCTACAAGAGAGAAAGTTGGCCGCGCTGACTCACCACGATCTACAGATTGAGTTTGCCGGTGAGCGCAAGGCGCTATATGAAATGCGCAAGCATTTTTGCTGGTATGTGCGCGGCCTGAAGGGTGCCGCGAGTTTCCGGGCGGCGATCAACCAGGCAGCAACCCTGACTGCGCAGCGTGAACTGCTCGATCAATTCTTCAATACTGTCGATTCAGAAACGGATAATTCAGATGTTGCCTGAAGCAGCAAAAACAGATCCGGAGCTATTTGTCCGGGTGGTTGACAACCTTGACCGTGCGGTTGTTGCGACAGATCAAACAGGCAAGATCATCCTGTTTAATCCGGCTGCCGAAGCATATACCGGCCTGTCCCGGCGGCAAAGTATCGGACGATTCTATGATGATCTGTTCGCCGATCAACCACGTATTGTCGATCTGATTCGTCTGGCCCTCGAAGCTGGACGGACTATATCCGATGAAGAGCAGGCTTCTCTATCGCGCCCACATATGTTACCGACACCCGTCAGCATCTCTGTTTCACCGATCTTTGATCAGGACAGCGTGCAAGACGGGGTGGTCTTGATTATTCGCGATTTAACCAGGCTGCGTGAGTTGGAAACCGCCTTGCGTCAGGCAGACCGACTTTCGATGCTTGGCACCCTGGCCGCCGGACTGGCGCATGAAGTCAAGAACCCGCTCGGCGGCATTCGGGGGGCAGCCCAACTACTCGGCATGGAACTTGACAAAGATAGCCCACTGAAGGAATACACGAGTGTGGTCATCCGCGAAGTCGAAAGAATCAACGATATCATTGAAGAGTTGATGGATCTTACCCGACCCCGTATCGAAAAATTGGGTGAGACTGATCTTTCCCGGATTCTTCGCGACATTGTTTTACTACAGAAAGAAGCCCACCGCAGCCAGAACATCGAATTTGTCCTGCACCTCGACCCAAGCATTCCACCGATCCGCGGTGATGAAGCGCTGTTGACCAGACTCCTGTTAAACCTGGTAAAAAACGCGGCTGAAGCGGTCGACACCGGTGGCAAGGTCGATATCACGACCAGAATTGCCATGGATTATCACCTTATGTCTGACGATAACAAGCCGGTGCCATGGGTTGTCATAGAGGTTGCTGACGACGGTCCGGGTATCAGCAAGGATGATCTCGAGCGGATCTTTACCCCGTTTTTTACAACTAAGAGTCAGGGGACAGGTCTCGGACTGGCTACTTGTCAAAAAATTGCCGACAGCCACAACGGTGTGCTCAAGGTGTGCAACAGGACCGGGCAAGGAGCGCTCTTTACTCTTTCCATCCCCTTTATTCATAAGATAAGCGATTCAACAAACAATAAAGTATCAACCGAGGGAAATTAACAGATGTCTATCAATCGCATACTGGTCGCTGACGACGAAGAGAGCATGCGCTGGGTTCTATCCAAGGCGCTGAAGAAAAAGGGGTTTTCCATCGATCTGGCGGTATCCGGAGATCAAGCCAGGGCTCTGTTTAATAGCAACGACTACGACCTGGCTATTCTCGACATCAAAATGCCCGGGGAAACCGGCCTGGAATTATTGCAGCGCTTCAGGGAGTTGAAGCCCGACACTCTGGTCATTATCATGACCGCCGAATCCTCGATGGAAAATGCCGTTGAGGCGATGAAGCTCGGAGCCTACGACTACATAACCAAACCGTTTGACCTCAACGTTCTTGATGCAATTATAATGAAAGCACAAAAAGCGCTTGAAATAACCAGCGAGGTGCATCGCTTAAAAACAGAATTGCAGGAGCCATACAGACTTGATCGCAGCCTTATCGGTGGCAGCGTCGCCATGCAACAGGTTTACAAAGTAATTGGCAAAACAGCACCGTCAGATGTCACCGTCCTGATCACTGGTGAATCCGGAACTGGTAAAGAATTGGTTGCCAGGGCCCTGCATTATAACAGTCAGCGCCTCGGCAAGCCGTTTATTGCTATTAACTGCGCGGCAATTCCGCACACACTCCTCGAGAGTGAACTTTTCGGTCATGAAAAAGGGGCGTTCACCGGCGCTACAGAGCGGCGTATCGGCAAGTTTGAACAAGCTGACGGCGGCACCCTGTTTCTCGATGAAATCGGTGATATGCCGGCCGAACTGCAAACCAAACTACTGCGCGTGCTCCAGGAAAAAGAGATCTCTCGCACCGGCGGCAACGCTGCCATACAGATAAACGTACGGATTATTGCTGCAACCAATCAGGATATATCAGACAAAATCAAGCAACATGAATTTCGCGAGGACCTTTATTATCGACTCAATGTCGTGCCGATCGCACTACCACCTTTACGCGATCGGAAAGAGGACGTCCATGATCTGGCTCATTTCTTTATCAATAAAGCGAATGAAGAACTCAACCTGAATATTCAGGGTTGCCGTGAAGACACCATGGAACTGTTACGCACCTACAGTTGGCCAGGTAACGTCAGAGAGATGGAGAACACGATCTATCGGGCTACCCTTCTGGCTGCTGACCCGGTATTATCCCCAAGTGACTTCCCCGATCTGCTGTCATCCCCGGAGTCGCGCGAAGTTGACGCCTCGCTCGAAGACCTGATCGCCGGCAAACTGAGCGCATCACTCATGCCTATAGATGTCAACGAACTTGATGA
>JAUVAJ010000041.1 GCA_030591795.1 Desulfuromonadales bacterium
GCGCCAGAAACGGCAATTTAAAACTTTGCGGTCTGCAGCCTCAGGTCAGATCAATGTTTGAACTTACGCGCCTGCATCGGGTTTTTGAGATTTTCCCCGACGCGGACGAAGCTTTGGCGAGTTTCCAATCTTAGATTTAGCAGAGTCATTTATGGCAGAAAACTTTGAAATAGACATCAAGGTTCCGAACAAAACCCGCTATCTGGCCCTGATCGGCAGGATTGGTGAGGATATCGCGCGGACGCTCAAGGATTATCAAGGTGATCGATCCGATCTGGCATATCAGGTTAATCTGGTTTTAACCGAATCTATGACTAATGCTATTCTGCATGCTCCGACTGATACAGATGATAATCGGCAGATCCACATAAATATCGCAATAATCAACGACAATCTGCATATCAAGGTTTACGATCAGGGGAAAGGTTTTGATCTAGACTCTTTGCCACCGCCTGACTTTCAGGGGCTCAAAGAAGGTGGACGAGGGATATTTATTATTCAGTCAATTATGGATAGTGTTACCTGCCACAAAGAAGGCGGCGGGCATGTTATTGAGATGATTAAGTACTTGCCTTGAAACACCCTACAGGATATGAAAAACCAATAGGACGCTGATTAAATTCAACAACTATAACCAACTTCTTTTTTACAGGGATTCCTCCTGCGCTAAAGCTACGGCGGACAAGATGCAGGATGGGTAGGATAAAATCTATAAGGTTTTTTTGGTTAAGACCTTCAACCCAAACCCTTAGCTTTTTGCCTTCAAGCTTTAATCATGCCTTTTCAGCGTTAATCAGCGGCCAAAAAGCCTTTGATTGCACCCTTGCTCTAAGATCTAACAGATTTTGATAGATTTTCATTTACTTGTCCGCCATAGCTTCATGCGACGAAGGGCGTCCACAATTAACGTTTTCCTCTATGCCTTCTTCATCCAAGTAGTGCAGCAAGTTCATTATGACTAGTCAAAAAAGGTTCGTGTTCAAACTGTGGTTTGTAAGCAACAAACCGTACCCCAGCGGCTTCAGCTGCCATTTTATCGTAGACAGAATCACCGACAAACAGCAGCCGATCGAGCGGCAGATCGAGCTTTTCAGCCGCAAGAATCAACATATCTGCATGCGGCTTGGGCCGTGCCACATCTCTACTGGTAACGACGACTTTAAAAAAATGCTCCATTTCGAAATGGCGTAAAATTTCCGGCATGCTGGTGCCACGGTTTGTTGCAACCGCCAGCGGGCGCGAGGCAGACAGCTCTGCCAACACTTCAAACAGGCCCGGTTCGGGATCCATCCAGGGAATAAACTGTCGATAGTGTAATTGTGCTGACACCTCCAGCGCAGCGTCAACCAACGCCTCACCGAGTAGAACCTTGAACACTTCAGGGCTGGCAGCTGTATGGCAGAGAGTCATCTTTTCGCGGTCGCTTTCATCAACCGGCGCTTGGTTGAAATGCTTCAGAACGGCATTGTAATAAGCGAGGTTGGCGCGTCGACTCTCAAACAGAACTCCATCACAATCAAATATTACGCCCTGGATATTATCAAGCATCTCTTTTACCGATCTTCAAGACCATATATACGCCGATCAAGCCGACGACCAGCATCGGGATAGACAGCAATTGGCCCATCGTTACATGTCCCGGTAAAAATCCGATATGCGCATCCGGCTCGCGGAAAAATTCAACTAACAACCTGGCTAGACCGTAACCGGCGATAAAGGTGAACATCACTACCCCTTTGGCAATATGACGACGGTGTAAAAACATCAACAACAGAAACAAAAGAGCACCCTCGAGGCCTGCTTCATATAATTGGCTCGGATGCCGCGGATCTGATCCGGCCCCCGGAAAGATAATTGCCCACGGGACATCAGTGGTTCGACCCCATAACTCAGCGTTGATAAAATTACCGATCCGGCCAAAAAACAGGCCGATCGGGGTAGCCGCAGCTACCAGGTCGCCAATCTCCAATAGGCTCTTGTTGCGCCTCTTGCCAAACAACAGCAAAGCCACAACAACTCCGAGGAAACCGCCATGGAAGCTCATACCGCCTTGCCAGACTGCCGGGATCTCCAGGGGATTATGTAGATAGTAACCAGGGTTATAAAATAAAACATAACCGAGGCGACCACCGATAATGACGCCTAGCACAGCGTAAAATATCAGATCAGAGATATCTTCTTTAGTGAAGTCGAATTTACGCCAACGTAATATCTGCAACATGTACAGATAGGAAAATCCGAAACCGAACAGATACATCAAGCCGTACCAGCGCACGGCCAGTGGCCCAATCTGAAAAATTATCGGATCGATCTGCGGGAAAATCATCTTTTAAACTCCATTCAACCGTTACTTAAGTATTTTTGCAATATAAGACATATCATCTGGGAGCGGCAAATCAAAAGCGACGCGACTCCCGGTTACCGGGTGCAGAAAAGAGAGCCGGTTGGCGTGCAACATCTGTCGTGCAATTTGATACCCGTTTAAAGTTGGTGGACCTCCGTAACGGATATCGCCGAGCAAAGGATTTCCCGCTTCTGAAAAATGCACCCGTATCTGGTGTGATCGACCGGTCAACAGCTCTACCTCAACCAGTGACGCCAATTCCGACGAGTTAACCGTCAGGTATCTGGTGATCGCCTCCTGCCCGCACTTTTCAACCGACTTCATCAAGTTAGTTGCCCGATTACGGGCCAGCAGAGACCTTATCTCGCCCTCTGGAGGGTCAAGCTGTCCGGCAACAATAGCCATGTACTGTTTTTTGATTGTACGTGATACAAACTGCGCTGTCATATTCTTATGCGCACGGGAATGGATGGAGAAAACCATCAAACCGGAAGTATCCCGGTCGAGACGTTGCACCATACCGATAGACGGTTTTTGCTGGCGACGGTACGGATCAGTCAGGAAGTTTTGGAGTGCCGAATAGAGTGTTCCCTTGAACCTTGACGGGGTTGGCTGACAATCAACTCCGGCCGGCTTGTTTATAATCAGGATATCGTCATCCCGATAGATGATATGTCTATCCTCAAGGGTAAAGGCTTTAAATGGCAACCCATCGATAAACAATTCTAACTTATCACCATTGCTTACTTGCTGCGAGCAGGTTCGATGACGACGACCATTTAGATGGAGACCACCGAAATCGATGATCTTCCGGACAAATGTTCGCGAAAGTCGCTGATCGAGCTGTGGTAAAGCCTGATCAATTCGTTGGCCTGACAAATCTGCAGGTATAATAAATCGTTTAACTTCACGTTTCATCGGTCTTCCGCTTTAATCGCACCTTAACAACATTAAAACAACCCAATCTATTGACAGACCCCTGAAGAAAGGTAAAATATAAATGAGAGCAATCCGGGATGCAAACAGTCATAACTGTCTGCCAACAGATTATGCTATTCGGATCACAGTAGAAGCTGTGGTGAGCCTGCCTGTCAATGAACAGGACGCCTGAAACAGCTCTCTGTACCGGAAGGTCGTTAAAAACAGGCTTATACAGATTTGGCTGGCATCCCGGAACCTAAAAATACAAAGCCCCGACTTTCGTGTCGAGGCTTTTTTATTATCTGGTAATGCTACATAAAAACGAAACAATTATTAACAGGTATTTGCAGGATGGACAGGATAAAACCTTTAACTTACAAACCCTTAAACCATTTTGCCGCCCTCCGTCGCATTGGCTATGGCGGGCAAGCAAATCAGAATCTATGTAAAAACAAAATCTGTAAAACTTTTAGCCGCTGATACACGCTGATGTTCGCTGATAAATTCAAAAGTTGTTAACCATACTTTTATTGATTAAGACATTAAACCCACAAGTCCATGATTTTAGCTTTAAAGCTCTTATCCGCTTTTATCTGCGTTCATCCGCGGCAAAAGCCTGAGATTTAAAAGTCGACCCGACTACGCAACTCTTTGCCGGTTTTGAAAAACGGAGTCTTTTTGGCCGGAATACTTACGATCTCCCCACTTTTTGGATTCCTTGCTTCTCTGGCATCGCGTTCCCTGATGCTGAACGAACCAAAACCGCGAATTTCGACCCGGTCACCGCTAACCAGAGCATCACCAATACTGGTGAAGATTGTGTTAACCACCAGCTCAGCTTCTTTCTTGTTAAGACTTTCTGCGTTGGTCGACAACTGCTCTACTAGCTCACTCTTCGTCATAATTACTACCTCCTGTCAGCATTCCAACGATATTGTAATCCAGAAGCGATAGCCGCGCGAACCTCTTAAGAGAAAGGCTTGCAGCCTGCTCAATAAAACAATCAAAAAATTACTCGGTTCAGGTGAGCCAACCAATATACTAGAAGGTTATTGGAAGATTTATCGCACCTTAAACTTAGAGGCCCCCTGCAAAAGTTCGCAGGGGGCCTGATTACAATTAAACTATTATTCTTTATCTGTAGATTTGTCCATAGCGCCCTGGAGAAGATCGCCGAGGTTGCTGGTCGCGTTCTTCTGAGCACCGAGGAAGGCATCAACTTCAGCCTTTTCCTTCTGATTGGACAGCTGCTTGATTGACATGGCGATCTTGCGATCAACGGTGTCTACGTTCAGCACAACAGCTTCAAGCTTGTCACCAACTTTGGCAAAATCTTTTGGTGACTCAATTTTTTCCTTGCTGATCTCCGAAACATGAATCAGACCTTCGATGCCTTCTTCGATCTCCATAAAAATACCGAAATCGGTAACTGAAGTAACCTTGCCCTGAATGATTGTGCCCGGAGCATAGCGTTTTGGAATTGCCTGCCAAGGATCCTCTTCAAGCTGCTTGATACCGAGGGAAAAACGCTCGTTGTCACCATCGATATTGAGAACAACAGCCTTGACTGCATCACCCTTCTTGAATATTTCTGAAGGATGCTTGATCCGCTTCACCCAGGAGAGATCCGAAATGTGGACCAGTCCATCGATTCCTTCGTCTACACCGACGAAAATACCAAAATCGGTAATATTCTTGATCTGGCCCTCGATGATGGTTCCGGACGGGAACTTCTGGCCGATAACCTCCCACGGATTCGGCTCAACCTGCTTCAGGCCGAGAGAGATCCGACGATTTGGAATATCGAGTGCCAGAACAACCGACTCGACTTCGTCACCGACATTAAGAATCTTGTTTGGGTGTTTGATGCGCTTGGTCCAGCTCATCTCAGAAACGTGAATCAGGCCTTCAACACCTTGGGACAGCTCGACGAACGCGCCATAGTCAGTCAGGCTGACAACCTTACCGTTGATTTTTTCGCCAACTGGATAGGTTTTTTCAACTTCGAACCACGGGTCAGTGGTGGTCTGCTTCATACCAAGAGAGACACGCTCTTTTTCCTTGTCGAACTTCAGAACCTTCACCTGAATAGTATCTGCTACCGACAAGATGTCCGACGGATGGTTAACCCGACCCCATGACATGTCAGTGATATGCAATAGTCCATCAATACCGCCGAGGTCAATAAACGCACCGTAATCGGTGAGATTCTTGACAATACCCTCTACCACCTGGTCTTCAGATAGCGTTTTAAGGGTCTCGCCACGCATCGATTCACGCTCGGTCTCAAGCAGAACCCGACGGGACAATACGATGTTGCCACGACGCTTGTTCAACTTGATGATCTTGAAATCGAAAGTTTCGCCAATCAGTTTATCCAGATTGCGCACTGGACGCAGATCAACCTGGGAACCGGGCAAGAAGGCGTTGACGCCGATATCGACGGTCAGGCCACCTTTAATACGGGAAACGATCCGACCAGGCACAACAGCGTCTTCTTCAAGGGCGTTCCAGACCTTCTGGCGGTCGGCTTTTTCCTTGGAGAGGCTGATCAGTCCATGCTCATTCTCGGTCCGTTCAATCAAAACATCAAACTGGTCGCCAACTTTAAGTTCAATCGGGCCATCCTCACCAACGAATTCGTTGATCGGGATCAATCCTTCAGACTTACCGCCGACATCAACAACGACCGTGTCCTTGTTGACCTGAACAATCGTCCCGTTAACCACGTTACCAGGCTTCAGTTCCTTGATGCTGTTCTCGAAAAGAGCCTCAAAGCTCTCTTCCATCTCGTCGAACTCATTTTCGTCGAGATCCTCGTCGTCCATGTTGAATGTTTCTGTGTTTTCTACCATTACTAGATGTTACCCCCTGGGGATTTTTTTCCCGCCTTTGACAGCAGGGTGACTGAAAGTCACGGTGAAGGAAGATAGCATAAAGGAATTTTAAAAACAAACCTTTATTTACCTATTTGCGCGACTTTATCAACGATTTTCTCAACGATCCATTGCGGTGTTGATGCACCGGCGGTGATTCCGGTAATTTCAACATCAGAGAACCAACCGAGATCAATCTCATCGGCGGTTTCGATATGATAAGTGCGGGGTTGAAGTTCCTTACAGATGTGCGCCAGTCGGGTGGTGTTGGCGCTGTTATGTCCGCCGATTACCAGCATCAGATCAACCTGACTGGCTACGGATCTGGCTTCATCCTGTCGGACAGTCGTTGCATCACAGATGGTATTAAAAACCCGCAATTCCGAACATTTGGCAAGGCAGGCTTCGACAACCTGACAGAAGTTGCTGTAAGACTGCGTGGTCTGGGCAACAAGGCCGATCTTTCGACAGCGGGGCAGAGCCCCTACGTCCTCTTTGCTGGCTACGGTGAACACTTCGCCTTTATTTGCGTATGAGATGATCCCCTGCACTTCTGGATGATCAGCTTCGCCGACCAGGACAACGGTGTAACCATCACGACTCAACTGTGCGGCATGATCTTGCGCCTTTTTCACAAACGGACAGGTAGCATCAATAACTTCGACGTCACGAGACGATATCTGTTCCAGTTCACCGGCGGTGACTCCGTGTGAGCGCAGAATAACAGCTTCAGAATTAATATCATCGATGTCGGCAGCAATTTTCACCCCTTTTTCAGCCAGTGACTCGACAACTTGTGGCGAATGAATAATCGGGCCAAACGAACAGAGATGCTTGCGTTCATCGGCAGCTTCAAAAGCCATAGTAATAGCTCGCTTAACACCGAAACAAAAACCGGAATTTTTGGCCATGACAATCTTCATCAGCGGCCTCCAGTCAGTTCGAAACGGCTATTTACAACCTGCAGGATCCGGTCATGCACCTGAGCAATGGTCAAACCGGTAGTATCGACTTCAACTGCATCCCTGGTCATGACCAGTGGCGAGTGAGTCCGGGTTGAATCGAGGCGATCGCGTTGTTCAATTTCGCTAACCGTCTGCACCAGATCGACCTTCTCCCCCTTTGCCGTTAACTCATCATAACGTCTGCGGCCACGCTCTTCGGCTGTCGCGATCAGGAATATTTTAACTTCCGCCTCGGGGAAAACCACCGAACCGATGTCGCGGCCTTCCAGGACAACCCCACCCGTTCGGCCCATTTCTCTCTGCAATTCGACCAGCGCCGCCCTGACCTCCGGTACTGCCGCAACCTTCGGGGTCAACAGGCTAATCTCAGGGGTACGAATCGCAGCCGAGACATCTTCACCATCCAGCAGAACTCGCTCACCTTCAGCTGTCTGCGCAAAAGAGATCTGAACGGCGCGGCTTAGATCAGTTAATCGATCGACATCTACTGAATCTATACCTGCGCGCTCAGCCGCCAGAGCTATACAGCGATACATGGCACCAGTGTCAATATTGGTATAACCAAGAGACTTTGCGACCAGTTTACTCAGGGTACTTTTACCGGCCCCGGATGGGCCATCGATAGCGATAATGATTTTTTCAGGCATAGATATTAACCTTGAACACTCTGCAACAGCGACCAAAACCCCGGGAATGATGTTTCAGTGCAGTCAGTGTCAGCAATCGCAATCTCTGCTGAAGCGCGACAGGCCGCAACCGCCAGGCTCATAGCAATGCGGTGATCACCATGCGACGTTACCTTGCCACCGGACAAACACTCGACACCGTTTATAACCATACCATCTTCACGGGCCACAACATCGGCACCAAGTTTCGTCAACTCAGACACCATGGCGGCTATGCGGTCGGTCTCTTTAACCCGCAGTTCATGCGCATCGCGAATAGTCGTTGTCCCTTCGGCGAGCGCAGCAGCAACCGAAATTACCGGGAATTCATCGATCGCCCGCGACACAACAGCCCCGCCGATCTCGATACCGTGCAGATCACTGCTCTTTACCAACAGATCTGCGACCGGCTCGCCACAAACGTCTCTCTCTTCCAGCAGCTCAATCTGCCCGCCCATCGCCTGCAATATATCGATGATGCCGCTCCGGGTCGGATTGATCCCGACATTACGAATCAGCAGCTCACTGTTCGGTGTTATCAGTCCGGCGACCAGAAAAAAGGCTGCCGATGAAATATCCCCGGGCACGATGACTTCACGACCGGTCAAGCGGCCACCCGGTGTCAAGGTGACACCACCTGAAAAAGATGCGAGATCAGCACCAAAAGCACGTAACATCCGCTCACTGTGATCGCGGGATAGATGCGGTTCACGCACAGTCGTCTGACCTTCAGCATAAAGACCAGCCAGCAAAATCGCCGATTTGACCTGGGCGCTGGCTACCGGCGAAGCATAGTCGATTCCGTGCAGATTGCCACCACGGATCACCAATGGTGCCCGTTCGCCACCGTCCCGTCCATCGATACGGGCACCCATCAACGACAATGGCGCAACCACCCGCCGCATCGGCCGCTTGCGCAGATACTGGTCACCGGTCAACACAGAAAAGAAGTCCTGGCCGGACAACAGGCCGGTCATCAGGCGCATGGTCGTCCCGGAATTACCACAATCAAGGATGTCTGATGGCTCGGTCAGACCGTGCAGACCAACCCCGTCCACCTGCAAGTTACCACCGCCGAGGTCTTCAATAGCAACGCCCATGGCACGAAACGCCTTAAGTGTTGAATAGTTGTCTTCACCCTGCAAAAACCCGCTGATTCTGGTTACGCCCTCGCTCAGTGCGCCAAACATAATAGACCGGTGCGAGATAGACTTATCTCCCGGCACACTGATTTTGCCACGTAACCCGCCTGCCGGTTTGATTGTTTTTGATTGCATTGTTATATCCATTTATAAGATGGCGTCACGATTTTGCTTGGACGTTAAAAAGAAGTCGTACAATTTTTGCCCATCACCATCTTTA
>JAUVAJ010000033.1 GCA_030591795.1 Desulfuromonadales bacterium
AGCTCTCGTGCAGCGTCAGCATGCGGCATTTGCAATCGACGCTGCAACGGCAGCGGGATAAATGGGTTCGGCTGTGCCGGTTGCGGCAAAGCTGTGTCATGCAGTCCGAGAACCCAGAGATGATCAAATGACTGTCCGGCGGCCTCAAGCAGTCCAAGCACTTCAATGCCACCATCATGTGATTCTGATTGAAAGATCGTCTCTGCGGCCAACCTGCTTAGCATAGATACCGCGCTGGAGCGATTGATAGACTTTGCAACGCGGTCGAGGGTGGCGAAGGTCTCCAGTGTTTGATAAAAGCTTTTTACCGCCTGAAAGTCATCACTCGAAAGCGCTCTCTCACCAGGCCACCCGGCCCGGGCAATCTCGTCATGAAAGGTCTCAACCCAACTACCGGGCTTGGCGTGGTGCTTCGCCGGTTTCCGGTCGCTTAAACTTTGGATAATTGATTTAAAAGCCGGTACGTTCAGCGGTTCAAGTACCTTGTGCAGCCTGGGAACGGTCCAGTTGACTACTCTCTTTTCACGTAAGGCACGATCAGCCAGGGCGCGTTGATGCTGCTCAGTGACATCCCCGGCCAGATAAGGCGAGCGCAGTAGCCAGCCTGTTTCATTCAAGCTGACCTGATACCCGGTCGACAGCAGCTTCAGAATGGCACGTATAACAGGAATACGATCAAGCCTTTGACCGAGCGACATGTTCATCCGCCTGGAATGCAGCGCACCATTTACCATAATTGCCGGGTCTATTTCAGATAAAAAGGTCGACTGAAACAGCGGCTGATAACGTTCAAGCTGTGGTGCGACAACGGCAATTCGACATCCCGGCTCTTGCTGCAGAATGGTATTAGCCCAGCGCGCACAACGGCGCACCTCATCAACCTGATCAGCAGCTTGCAGCGCTTTCGGCTGAGCAGAAGAGTTGACTGACATTTGCCAGTCCGTCACCAGACAATCCTGTTGTTCTAAACAGTTGCGTAGACGACGATCAGCCGGAGTTAGATTGTCAAAACCGGCAAAAATAATTTGCCCCGGAACTGGCAACACTTTGCTGGTGATGGCATCGGCAATCAATCCGGGCAATTCGCTGCTGTCGATCCAGGCGTTGTTGCTGGAAATTTCATTCCACATATTCAGCCAACGCAAGAAAGAACGATGGTCCTCTGCACCCTCTGCTGCTGAAAAAGACGTTTCATAGCGAGTAAGAAGCTGGTGAGCAGCTATAGCAGCCTTTGCAGACTGCGGCACCTGAAGCATAGCGACACCAGATTGTTTGATGTCATCACTCAGGATCATCTCCCAGACCTGTTGAGTCTGCGCTGTACTCAACAAAGAATCAGCCTTGCCGATGGATTGCATCCCGGCCTTCAACCAGGCTTCATAAGATTGCACAGGTGGCTGAAGCCAGGCCTTACGGCCGTTTGCAACTTGCAGATTGTCGAAATCAGAGATTAAGCGTCGAGCTAGCCGTCGATTGACGGCCACAACGGGAATATTCTTAAGGAGGGCTTCAAGCAGTTCAGTCGGTTTCATTACATGCATGGTTCTGTTTTAAACGCTGTCTGAGACTGAATATGACACACCCGGCCATTGCTCCGATCAAATTAGCTAAAATGTCACCCCAGTCACCCTGTCGATTGGAGGTGAAATTTGCCTGTAGCAGCTCCAGAATGGCACCGGTTGCTGAAGCGTACAAAAATGCGATGACCAGCGTTGATAATTGTTGCAGACGACTGCCAAGAGCTTGACAGGCGAGCCATGCGAGTAAAGCGTAAGCGATAAAATGCCCCACCTTGTCCTGGCTTGAAAAATATTGGGGTGGAGAAGAAAAAGACCGCAGTGACAACACCGTCACAAGAATAGTGAAGACGACGAGTAATAGTAAATAAAGTCTGAATCGGAGTTGCCCGGTCAAAGGTTTGTCCTGTCTGAATAATATGCGATTGATGAAATCATTAGTTAACGATAAAACTCAAAGGTGAATTGTCTTTTCTTATCGTCTTCCAGTTTAGAGCCGACTATAAACAGGTATGTGCCACGTTTTTTCAAGCTGATTTCACTAACAAAAAGATCCGGTTGATCTGGCATTGGTTTCATCCAGACCGGCGTGCTGGTGTTGCCAAACAGTTTGCGATGTTTGATGCCGACCAGCCCCTTTGTCACCGGCACTCCTGATTTTTCATTTGCGAAGGTTACGACAACTTTGTGTGTTGCGGTCAAATTCTCATTTGGACCGATGGCAACAATATAGGCAGATGCGCTCACGCCGGTGGTTGTCATTTCACCAACCAGCTTCATGCTGGAAAGATCTATAAGCAGCGGTTCTGCCACAGTCGACTCAATGGCAGGTGACGGTTCGGCACAGACTGGAACTAAAACAATATTGAGCAGGATAATCAGAGTTATAGTAACGCGGACAATCGGAAATAGCATAACAAAGCCTCTTGTTGATAAAGTGCAGGCATCATAGCACAACAAGCGACCAAAAAAACACGATTAGATACGGGGAGATTAAAGCAGATAGAAAATTTTATACAGGCAACTTAGCGACCGCGAGTGCCACAGTCAGGGCAATAAGTCCAGATGGAATCTAGTGCTCGCTGGCAATTCGGGCATTCACATGTACCGTTGCTGCGATAACGTAAAAACAGAAAAACACCCAGGACTGCAACAATACATCCAGCCCAGAGCATGGTGTGTGGCCCTATTCGCCAGAAATCTGAATATGAACAGCGACCACAACCGACCGCCCAGTAGTTGTAATACCAGACGGCAAGTGCGACCGGGATGCTGATCAACAGTGCAAGCCTATACATGTACCGCCGCCTCATCCTGTCTGTTTATACCGCACCAGGGGCAAAACTGATGTTGCACTGAGTGCGACTGTCCGCATTCCTTGCAGTGGCGACGAAGCAGACTTTTACATGTGGGGCAGATCAGGTGATCACTGCTGACCTCTTGACTGCAACGCTGGCAATTTTCCGGCATGCTTGGGGCCTGCCGCCGCTTCCTGAGTTCGGTCTCTATCAGGTGCAGCAGGATAAATATAATTATGGCAAAAATTAAGACCATAGAATCACCCGACGGCTGCTACCGGCGCCGTTTTTGCAATGACATCTGACTCAACTAGACCGTCTTTCAGAGAGACAATTCGATCAAAGTAGTGCTGGTTTGCTGTATTATGCGTAACCATAATGATTGTTTGACCATCACGGTTCAGCTCGCAAAACAGGTTCATAATTTCTGTGCTGGTCGCGCTGTCCAGACTTCCGGTCGGCTCATCAGCCAGAATCAATGGCGGATGATTAACCAGCGCGCGAGCGATGGCTACCCTCTCCTGCTCGCCACCTGACAGTTGATTCGGCAGGTGGTCAATCCGGTTGCTGAGGCCAACGCGGCTTAGAGCATCGATTGCCAGTTCTTTTTGTTCTTTCGCGCTCGACTTGGTGACGGCCAACGGGAGCATGACATTTTCAATCGCAGTCAGATACGGGATCAGGTTGTACGCCTGAAAAACGAAGCCGATATACTCACGCCGAAAATCAGCCCGCTGCTCATCACCCAGGCCATACACGTCGATAGCATCAACCAGCATCTGCCCGGAGGTCGGTTCAGCCAGTCCACCCAACAGGGTCAACAGTGTGCTTTTGCCGGAGCCTGAAGGTCCCATGACACCGAGGAAGCTGCCCTCTTCAATCCGCAGCTCAGCTTCAGCAAGCGCCGTTACACTCCCGGCATCGGTTGAATATGACTTGGTCAGTTTTTTAAGTTCGATGAAAGCCATAAAGTTTCTTTCCTTAAAGGGTTCGCAGTGCGTCAGCCGGATCAAGATGACTCGCATGCAGAGCCGGATACAAAGTGGCAATTGCGCCGATAAAGATGGCAATAACCAGTGACCCGACTGCCAGAGTCGGATTCCAGGCAATAGTTGCATCAGCATCAGCAATCCACGGCAGCAAGCCGCTGGCAGCCGCCATGCCCGACAGGTAACCGGCAATGCCGGCAATCATGCTGACCAGGACAGCTTCCGTCAGGATCAACTTGATAATGTGATGTTTACGAAAGCCGAGCGCCCGGAATATACCGATCTCGTGACAACGCTCATTGACCGAGCCCATCATGGTTACAAAAACCACCATAGAACCGATAAATAGAACAATGATCGAAACTACCATGGAAAATGTTTCAAACTGATCCAGAGCATGCATACGCGTCTTGACGACCTGCTGCACCGCACTGACCCGTGCTCCCGGCAGTACGTCTGAGATCTGATTGACCATATCGTCTACCGGACAATCACCACACAGCGCGGCGACTTCAACAAAACTAACCTTGCCCGATTTACCAAGCATAGCTTGGGCTACCGGTAATGAGACCAGAATCAAGTCGTCATCCTGCGACCCGGTCTCCTGAATAATGCCGGCAACCGTAAATGTTTGACTATCAAGTTCAATTGTGGAACCGACGTGCAAACCGATACTCTTGGCGACTTGCGAACCGACGACAACATCGGATTCACTATTGATTTCACTGCCATCAATTGTCCACCACCGCTTCAGCCGGAATTCGACCGTCGGGTCGATCCCCATCAACATCACCTGTGAACCGGATGCGTCGACAACGCCGATGATTTTAGGCGCCACAACCGAAATATTCCGGGCGTTGGGGATTGAATCAAGTCGATCGAGATCCTTAAGCACCAGTTCAGTCGTCTCAGTGGTGACACCACCAAGGGAAATCCCACCATAGTTTAAGGCAAGCTCATTCCTGGTCGGTGTAATCAGGATGTTGGCGCCGAAGTTCTCCATCTTTTTCTGCACGTCATGCCGCATAGACGCTGACAGAGAGAACAGTGACACAACTGTCGCAACGCCGATCAGCAGGCCGATGACCAGAAAAGCCATCCTCGCTTTACGTCGTTGCAGATTTCGTATTGCAATGCCAAACAGTTTCACAAATCACCTCTAGTTCGTTTCCAGCAAAAAAAACTGAATGAGTGTAGTGTGGTTTCTGATTTGGAAACCAGCAATTTTTCGCAAGGTCAAGGAAATCAAGTATTTGAGCGGAGGCGTAGTATTTTACGCCACACAATCAAATGTGCAGATTGACGCCGAGATCGCGGAAAAGTACGGTTTCCGGACAGAAACTGGTTAGCCACGCGGGAAGTAAGAACGCCCGGCAATAAGTTCCTTCTCAAGGAGGACAACCTGACCATTAGCTACTTCACGGGTTAGCGGTGCCGGATTACAACCACCTTTAATTACATTAATCTGGTCGGAACGGAACTTCTGCCCACAATTATTACAGACCATGTAATCGCCTTCCTGACGATACCCCTTAAGCGACTTGTAACAGACATCACAGGCATCCAGAGCTGCCCTGAGCTGTCCGTCTTTGCTCTTCAGTAGAAAGAAATCAACCTTCTCACCGTTTGCGTCATAGCTGTAGTAATGCGCTTGACCATCACTGACATCCGCAACCGAAATGGAGACTTTACCGCCGCTAGCCTGAACAAAATTACCACTGGCGGTTGCGACCGGGTTAATACCTAGTACAAAGGCCAATGCAGCGCCGACAACAGCTACAGCAACTACGATCCAGACGGCCTTACCAGACTTCTTTTCCTGCTTGGCAAATTGTTGTTTTTTCTCTTCACGTTTTCCCATTTTTAGCTCCTTATTAAGGTTTCTACTTAACCACAACAGCCGCCGCTGCCACTACCACCACCGCAGCCGCCGCTCTGGCTTCTACCACTGTTAAGACTCTGTTTGAGACTCGGGTCAAATATTTGTACAGATGTGTTCTGTTGCAGGGTCTGCAACAGATTGTTCAACTCGGCAGAGTTTTTTTGAATGTCGAGATTTTGGTGTTGGAAAAACCGGTCCAGCATCAGGTTGGTCCGGGCTTGTCCGCGATCAATCGCGGAAATTTGATTCTCTTTCATGTAGGCGTCAAGCTCGGCATTCGCAACCGAAACGCCAGCTTCAGTCGCTGCTGACAATAACAGTTCACGCTGAAGAATGGTCATCCAGGCAAAACGGAACATATACTGCACCGGCAGGGTCTGGCCTGAATCTACTGCATTCTGGCGCTGCTGCTCAACTAAGGCATTAAACTCGGAACGGGCGACCAGCCGATCACCAATTTTTGCGACATATAGATCTGTATCGACATCCGTCGTCATTACTCCTTCGGCATTTTCACGCGCGTAAAGCTGTGCCGGGTAACCGCTGTCGGTGATAACCCTGGCGATAACTGCCGCGTCGGTTTTTGCAGGGTTGAAGTCGACCACACTCAGGCCTTGTCCGACATCGGTCTGCACCGAAGTGACACCGTCGATCTGCGACACTGCCTCACGAATAGTGTTAACACATGAACCACAACTTAGTCTGTCGACTGAAAACTCAGCTGTTATAGTCTTGGACGATGAAATAGCCTCTGTTGGCGCTCCGAAAAACAGCAGCGTCCCCACTCCGAGAACTGCAATAACAGCAATAACTATCAAATTCTTTTTCATACTGACTCCTAAATCTGCAGGTTTGAGTTTTTGCAAACTTTCATTCTATAGAGCATAGTTCGTGCCAGATTTTCATTTACTGTGATTTCAATATGTTACAGATTTACGCTGGAGGATTTTAGTAAAAATTTAGCAGGATTGTAGAATATCCCGCAGGCTGCTGTGGAATATTCTACAGGTAACCGGGCTGCTATCAGGGATTGAGCGGTAGGGAAAAGGATTGCCCTTTATAGGTGAGAACAACGTAATCAGGGAAAATTTCTTGCAGGGTGTAACCGGCAATAACCGTACCCTCCATCACCGGCAGGTCATTGATTATAGCCATCCGTGCATCCTTATGTTGCTGAAAGACGATTCCGGATAAAAGTGGCAAGTCTGTCGGTAATGTATTAATTGGAGCGGTCACGGTTGCTACCTGAACCGGTTCGGGCTTTACCATCTCAATATTCGGTACGGCTGGAGTGTTACTGATATTAATGGTCGAGGTTTTGTCCGGCTCACGTAACAGAAAAGTCGCCACCACAGCGGCAATAACGACCAATATAAATATGGTAAGTGGCAGTTTCCACTGCGGTGCCCTGACTTTGCCGCTTGAACGCAGGATATCACTGGCAATTGCAGTTGAAACCTCGTCCCGATGGATCTTCTCCTTCTCAAGCTTTTTCAGTGCATCAAGGATAGAGCTCATGACTGCCCTCCATTGTTGCGACTGAGCAAGCGGGGGGAATTATAGGTTCCACCCTGTTGATATAAGAGCATCAGGGTCAAAGGACCGATGCGGCCATCCTGAATCACCCCACGATCTGCTTGCAAACGGGTTACGGCCGCAATTGTCGAAGCATCGTACACGCCAGTTATTTTACCGTTATAGTAGTCGGCCTGAATCAGCATATTCTGAATTTGCGAAACATCCAACCCCCGCTGACCCAGTTGAGAAAATGATGATAGCTGTAAATAGTTCCGCCATAGAACATAGGCCCTTCCGGTATAAATACTCGAAAGCACTTTAAGTTGAATAGACTTGTCTGAACCGTTTGCCAATGATATTTGCACGGAGTCAGCAGCTAGCGATTGAACGGTCAAATATCTCCTGCCAGAGACAGCAGGCAGGGACAGCTCAAGGACTATCGGCACATCGAGATTCAGGAGGGTTTGCAGATCGCCTGAATAAGCGGTCCATTGCCAGCCGGAATCAGGCAGCGATTGCAGATAAGCAGGCATCCCTGCCGGATAAACAGGTACTGACAACGAATCGATCCGCCAAACCTGCATCAACCTTCTGGCCGTGCCGGAAAAAGACTCACGCTCATCATTGCCAGCCAAAGTATTACGGATCTGCTGCACAGACGCGGAATAATCGATAATTTGCACCGGTTGTGGCTGCTCTTGACTGATCTGAGCAGGTTCAGGCTGAATGGTCGGCTTCATATAGTGCATATAAGCGAAAACCAACAGACTGCAAGCAATAACAGAAGTTACTATCCAGGAAAGGGGATTTACAGTTCTTGCTGGTTTGGTGCGCAATAATTCAGCAGAGGCCTTCTGTACATGTTTCTTGTCGACAGCTGGCTGATCCTCAGAATATGCCGCCAGTAAAGCTCGGTCCGAGACAATATTGATCAGACGTGGCAATCCACGGGAAAGCTTATAGGTTTCGCTGAGTGCCGACTCTGTAAAAACGCCGCCATCACTCCCGGCAACTGACAACCGGTGACGAATATACTCCTTGGTATCTTCCTTATCCATCGGACTTAAATGATACCGAACCGAGATGCGTTGACTGAATTGACGCAGGTTTGGTTGTGACAGCAGCTCACCCAGTTCCGGTTGTCCGACCAGAACAATCTGAATCAGTTTGTCGGTCTCGGTTTCAAGATTAGACAGTAGCCTGATCTGCTCCAGAACCGGCACCGCCAGGTTCTGCGCTTCGTCAATCACCAGGACAACCGTTCGGCCAGCCGCATTTTCTTCAAGCAGATACTGATTAAGCCGGTCAAGCAGCCCGCGTCTGTCACCAGAAACCACGGGGATCTCCAGCTCCTGACAAATAGCCTCAAGCAGTTCATCAGCGGACAACGCCGGGTTAAAAATCAGCGCCAGGCGATACTCATTCGAGTCGAGTTGATGAAACAGGGTGCGCAAGGCAGTGGTCTTGCCCGCTCCGACTTCACCGGTGATTTCAATAAAACCGCAGCGGTTCTGCAGCCCGTACAATAGATGGGCAAACACCTCCCGATGCTGCTTGCTGAGAAAAACAAAGCGCGGGTTTGGTGTTACGTTGAACGGTTTTTCCGTCAATTTGAAGTGGTCGATATACATTGATAAACCGAATGGCTGAACTGCTTTTGTTAAATGGTTCTTTAATACTATTATGTATCCAGATTCATAGCAAATATTTCATAGTAAAACAAAAAAAGCAGCCGACGTATATCGACTGCATTGAATGAACAGTATGTATTCAGCTTAGATCACCTTTACCTGGCCGCCTTTCTCTGTCGCAATGGCCTGGCCAATATATCACCATTCTCTAGAAGCGATAATTGCAGGCGACTGCTACGACCTTAAGGTCTCGCGATACTGCTACTTCCCAATCGAACATTTCCTGCTCATCTATCTGCTTGATCGTGATAATATTCGGAACGCCACCAGATCTGTTTTTGGTCCCCAAATGTGCAAATATTTGCTGCGTACCGACCGGCTTCAACCGATCCTTGTAAATCCGGAGCTTAGACTTAACTTCACTGACATCATAAACAAACTCCAGAAGCTGATCCGTGAAAACAATCCTTGCGATTTCTGACGACGATTTTAGTCGTTCCAATTTTGCCATAGCATTGTCATCTGCCTCTGCCGCAAAAGTTGGAGATGCCAGTGACAGCAACAACAAAAACATACTCATTATTATTTTTGTGTTTTTATTCATGACTTGCTTAATTGCAAGCAAGAGGCCAAGCAAAGCAGAAACAGCCACAACTGTAATTAATTACCCTGCATGGTGGCGCACAGACACTCTCTAAGTACGCGAAAGGTGTACCGCAGGAGCACTATTAGCAACATATAATCTTCTGA
>JAUVAJ010000213.1 GCA_030591795.1 Desulfuromonadales bacterium
CATTATTTTATTTTAACCCTTAGTCAAATAACGTTTTCACACTCATGCCAGCCATTTCATAGGGGTTGGCAACATTTAACTTTAAAGGAGAATAAAAATGGCTAGATCCAAGATTGCTTTGATTGGTGGTGGACAGATTGGTGGCGTATTGGCTCAACTTACTGCCCTGCGCGAGCTCGGTGACATCGTTTTGTTTGACATTGTAGAAGGTATGCCTCAGGGCAAATGTCTCGACATTGCCGAAGCTTCCCCGGTTGATGGCTTTGACGTTGAGCTCAAAGGCGCCAACAGCTACGCCGACATCGCTGGTTCTGACATCGTTATCGTAACTGCCGGTCTGCCGCGTAAGCCGGGCATGAGCCGTGACGATCTGATCGAAGTCAACTCCAAGATCATGTCCCAGGTATCCGAAGGGATCAAGCAATACGCCCCAGATGCATTCGTCATCATCATCTCCAACCCGCTCGACGCCATGGTTACCCTGTGTCAGAAGATCACCGGCTTCCCGTCAGAGCGCGTTATGGGCCAGGCTGGCGTCCTCGACTCCGCTCGTTTTGCCGCGTTTATCGCTTGGGAGCTCGGCGTTTCCGTCAAAGACGTTACCGCTATGACCCTCGGCGGCCACGGCGACACCATGGTTCCTCTCGTCCGCTATGCCAGCGTCAACGGTATCCCGGTCATGGAGCTGCTCGAGCAGAAGTATGGCGCTGACAAAGCACAAGAAGTGATGACCGCCATGGTCGAGCGCACCAAGGCTGCTGGTGGTGAAGTTGTTAAGCTGCTTGGCAACGGTAGTGCCTTCTACAGCCCGGCATCTTCGGCAATTGCCATGGCCGAGTCGATCCTCAAAGACCAGAAACGTGTTCTCCCGGTCTGTGCTCTGCTCAACGGTGAATTTGGCATTAAAGGCTTCTACGTCGGTGTGCCATGTGTTCTCGGCGCTGCCGGTATTGAGAAAATCGTTGAGTTCAAACTTGACGCAACCGAGCAAGCTCTGATGGACAATTCTGTTGCCGCGGTTAAAGAGCTCGTCGGCAGCATGAATCTGTAAGCTGACTGACTAGTTGATGTACAAAAAGAAGGGCAATGGGAACATTGCCCTTCTTTCTTTATCCACACATAACCTTGTTTGAAAGTATATAAAAGTTATTTTTACTCAACTTTTCTATGCTTCTTTTTACTGTCGCTAGAAACTGGTTTTGCAGGCAAAAAACACTGGCACATTCAAGGTTTTGTATGTTAGGATTCCGCCGCTATTCAAATACCAGTTTTCAAAAGCTGATCAAAAGAAAAGGAGACGAACCAGAATGAGCAGTCGTAAGGCCGAAATAGAAATTATTGAGCGGTATTGCAAGGGATGTTCAATCTGTGCAGAATTCTGTCCGACAAAAGTCCTGGAAATGGACGCTTTTGTCGTGAAGGTTGTCGATGCTGATGCTTGCATCGCCTGCATGCAGTGCGAACTGCGGTGCCCGGATTTTGCCATTAAAGTTCATAAGAACTAAACACTAACAGGAGGTCGTAAACCGTGGCTAAGAAAGTTGCTCTGCTACAGGGGAACGATGCATGCGCTCAGGGCGCTATGTACGCCGGTTGTAAATTTTTCGGCGGTTACCCCATCACCCCCTCCACTGAAGTTGCGGAAGTTCTGTCAATTGAACTTCCGAAAGTGGGCGGTAAATTCATTCAAATGGAAGACGAAATCGGCGCAATGGCTTCAGTCATTGGCGCTTCTTTAACCGGTGCCAAGGCGTTAACTGCGACTTCCGGACCGGGAGTTTCGCTCAAACAGGAGTTGATCGGCTATGCATGCATCGCCGAAGTCCCTTGCGTCATCATCAACGTTATGCGTGGCGGTCCGTCGACCGGCATGCCGACCGGTCCGGGACAATCTGATGTCCAGCAGGCCCGTTGGGGTACCCACGGCGACCATGCAACCATCGCAGTCGCCCCGGCATCAGTTCAGGAAATTTTCTCCGAGACTGTCCGTGCTTTTAATCTGGCTGAGAAATTTCGGATGCCGGTTCAGGTGTTGTTTGATGAGATCGTCGGTCACATGCGTGAGCGGATCGAGTTCCCCGAGCCGGGCGAACTGGAAATTATCGACCGTGAGGCACCAACTGACTCACCGGAAGACTACAAACCGTTCGATGCGTCGAAAACCGATGTGCCGCCGTTGGCTGCCTTTGGCTCCGAATACAAGTTCCATGTCACCGGCCTGAATAAAGCTGCTGACGGTTTCCCGACCACCAAAGCTGAGCTGGTCGACGCTGAAGAGCGCCGTCAGGTCTCCAAGGTTGAAAAGCCGGAAGCCCGTGCTTATATCGAATCAAACGAAGAATACATGACCGAAGACGCAGAGGTGATCATATTCGCCTACGGCTCAACCAGCCGCTCTGCTCGTTACGCGGTCAATGAACTTCGTAAGGAAGGCATCAAGGCTGGTCTGTTCCGTCCGATCACCCTCTGGCCGTTCCCGGAAAAGCGTATTGCCGAACTGGCTAACCAGGTCAAAGCGATCGCTGTTGCAGAGATGAACCTCGGTCAGATGCTGCTTGAAGTTGAGCGCATTGCCAAGGGCGCCTGCGAAACCCCCTTCATCGGTCGCGTTGACGGCGAGCCGATCAATCCGGGCCAGCTCATCGCTCTGGTTAAGGAGGCACTCTAATGGCTTATGATTACGAAAAATCGATCCGTCCCGGCAAGCTACCGCACATCTGGTGCCCAGGCTGTGGTCACGGCATCGTTATGAAAGGCCTGATCCGGGCCATGGACACCTGCGAACTTGATCGCAAAAACACCGCACTTGTTTCCGGTATCGGTTGCGCCAGCCGCCTCCCCGGCTATATTGACGCCTGCACCCTGCACACCGCTCATGGCCGTGCAGCAGCATTTGCCACCGGCGTCAAGATGGCCAAACCGGAAATGAACGTAATTTGTGTAGGTGGTGACGGCGACGGTACCGCTATCGGCGGTAACCACTTCATCCACGCCTGCCGACGCAACATCGATATGACCTATGTCATCATGAACAACTACATCTACGGCATGACTGGCGGTCAGTTCTCGCCTTGTACCCCGACCGGGCACAAAGCTTCGACTACTGTCTATGGCAATCCGGATCCAATCTTTGACATCAGCAAGCTGGCCATCGGCGCCGGAGCAACCTTTGTTGCCCGGACCACCGCTTTCCATGCTACCCAGATTGACAAGCTGATTGCTCAAGGGATCAAGCATAAAGGAATGGCAATCATCGAAGTTATTGATGACTGCCCGACCACCTATGGTCGTCGTAATAAATTCCGCAGCGTTATCGATATGATGATCCGCCTGAAGGAACAGGCTGTTCCGGTTGCAGCAGCATCGAAGATGACCGCTGAGCAACTTGAAGGTAAGTTCCTGACCGGCGTATTGCACAAAGAAGAGCGTCCTGAGTACACCGATCAGTACGCACAAGTTATCAAAACGGCGCAAAGCGTCTGATCATTTACCGAAAAGGAGAATATCAATGGCTGAAAGATTTGAAATTCGCTTTTCCGGAGCTGGTGGTCAGGGACTGATCACCGCCGGAATTATACTCGCAGAAGCGGCTTCCATCATCGAAGGGAAGCACGCTGTCCAATCACAGAGCTACGGCCCTGAAGCCCGTGGTGGTGCATCGAAAGCGGAAGTTATTATTTCCGACGGTCCGATTGACTACCCGAAGGCGACTGTTGTTGACGCCTGTCTGGCTATGACCCAGGAAGCCGCAGACAAGTACGCCAACGGCATCAAAAAAGGCGGCGTACTGTTGCTTGACTCGGACTTTGTCAAGAATGAGCCGAAAGGGGACTTCAAAATCTATAAGTTCCCGATCATCCGTACGGCCAAAGAAGAAGTCGGTCGCGAGATCGTCGGTAACGTTGTCGCGCTCGGCGCAATGATCGCCCTGACTGATGTCGTCTCACGCGAAGCTGGCGAAAAAGCTGTTCTGGCCAAGGTGCCTGAGGCATTCCTCGACCTGAATAAAAAAGCCTACAGCATGGGTTATGAGAAAGTTAAAGATCTTCTCAAGTAATACAATTTGATTGTTTCGATTCAAGAGCCTGCCGGATAATCCGACAGGCTCTTTTTTTGTCTGCAGTCTCTGAATTTGTGCTATTCATTTACTCTTGCAATCAAGGAGGAGACCATGAGCTTTCCAAAACCATTTTTCCGCTTTAGGCCACACCCATGGCATGGACTGAGTGTCGGGCCAAAGCC
>JAUVAJ010000013.1 GCA_030591795.1 Desulfuromonadales bacterium
ATCGATCAGCTACAAGAAGCTGTTCTGCGAGCACCAACATCCAGAGGGAAGAACCCCTGGAATTTTATTTTTATCGAGGAGCAAGCTCTACTCGAAAAAATAAGTCGTGCAAAAATGCACGGTTCTGCGTTTCTTGCTGGCGCTGCGCTCGGAGTAGTGGTTTGTGCAGATGAAACAGTTTCCGACGTCTGGGTAGAGGATTGCTCTATAGCCGCCATAACTCTCCAATATGCAGCGCAGGAGTTCGGTCTGGGAAGTTGCTGGGCACAAATCAGAAACCGTCCGCATGATGACAGCAGCACTGCCGAAAATTTCCTGAAAAAACTGCTTGAGATCGAAGACAATTTCCAGATTCTCTGCGTTATCGGCATCGGTCTCCCGGACGAAATGAAAACCGGCCTGGCACTAAATGATTTACCAATCGGGAAGATAAAAACGGTCGACAGCAACACACCTGACTGACCACGGCAGCTATTTATCAAATCTGCCGGGAACAATTCTATTAGTTCAATTCTTTTCTGACCGCAACAAACTTTTGCATATTGGCTTCGAAACGATAACTGCCGGCATCCCAGATTTCCTCAACCAGATCCCAATCGACATGCACATTTTTCATAGCTATAGAGGTGACTGACGCATCAAGCGCTTCACCGTCATCAATAACCAAGTCCCTGTTTGCATCCGCCCAATGATATACATCGACCGGTATGGTTGTTTCACCCTGCACCGCAGCGTTACTGTTTTTACCATTTGAGTTAACGATTAATTCACCTTGAAACAGCAAAGTTTCTCCAGGTTCAAGCTTCGGATCCGGCTGCAGCAAATAACTGACCAGTAGCGGCTGTTTAATCGATTGTAATATCCAACGCGCTCTACCTTCAACGTTATCAAGGCTCGATGGAATCGGATCCGCTTCAATTAATTTAAAGCCTTTGGGGAATTGTTCACGCAGAACCATTCCATCAACGCTGCCAGAGATATCAATCATCACCCTGACCGGAAGCTGAGTCGCAACAGACGCATGTGGCGGTAGAAGACGTTGTACTGACAATTGGTAGTTAACAACTTCGGTTCTGTTCATGAAATAGTAGGAAGCAAATACACTTAACAGGATGACGCTGCCAATAATAGTAACTGCGAACCGAGAAAAACGAGGGCCGGAAGCACCCTTTTCGCTATTCGTCGTATCTAGTAAAATCGCATCGACCTCGACTTCAAGTGCCTCAGCCAGCAACATGGCATTATCCCGGAGGACAGACGGATAACGATTATTTTCCCAGCGCGAAACAGTATCGGTTGTCACCCCGACAACTTTTGCAATATAGAATTGAGTAAGCTTCTGCTCTTCTCTGATTCGTCGAATCGCAGAACCATCCAACCGGACTTTGCCGCTATCTTCTTGAGCCATCTATATCTCCGTGGTTGATGCTGAATCTTAACAGAGTGCTGATTGAACTGTAAATGGAAACCTGTGAGACGACATCAGGTTAATTCAGGGCCAATAATCACACCGCAACCTCTCGTAATCACAGGGCTTCGTATAGACATCGTCCGACACATTGACAGATGTCCAATGTTTTCATCTACAGGATTGGATAAAGTTCAGACAAAAGGAGCAGAACAAAGCGACATTAACTTTCACAGGAGGAGAACATGAAAAAACTTATCGCACTTTGTCTCACCGTCGGATTTATCAGTTTATCAATCGTAGCACTCGCCAACAACGGCCCGGAGGAAGTCCTGTTTGAAAACAAAAAAGGGACCGTCACCTTCAACCACACCCTACACCAGGGCAACATTGCCGATTGCACAACCTGCCATCACAAAGGAGTCGAACAGGCTTCTTGCCGATCTTGCCACGATGGCGCTAAAGCTCCGACCGCCAAAAAGGCTTTTCACACTTTGTGCAAGGATTGCCACAAAAAGAGTGAATCAGCAAAAGTTTCAGGAAAGTGCTCCGAATGTCACAAAAAATAGCATAATGCAGATATAGGTAAAGGGCGGTAATTACCGCCCTTTACCTATACAACTTATACAAAATTAATATTTCGGCATAAAAAACACATTTTTGACTTGAACTTATTCCGTGACATCAGTATATTTACATTGAGCTTTGGCTGGAAACAGACCAAAGACTTTGATCCCGTACACACCCCCCCTCCGTGTACGGGATCTTTTTATTTAACAGCACGTAACTTTACATGAAAAATTTTCTCTATTCGCGCATAACCCCGCGAATGTCACCCATACCGACAATATCCTGAATGATCCCGCGTGCCGGACGTCCTTCACCGTCATACCAGATAAAGATAGTTCCATCGCTGGTATCAAAAACCTCCGGATCGACAATTGCCTTGCACAGAACCCCGCCTTCAGGGAAAAAGCTCGAGTTGGGTCTCTGTTCATCCGTTAACACCTGAATTGTCATCTGGCCAACAATTTTGCCACCGAAAGCCGGGAAGCTATAAGACGCCCCAGGTTCTATCGGCCCGTAGATTCCAGTAACAAAATTAAAGTAGGCTGTCAAAACATCAACCGGCATGCCTCCGGTAAATGGCAGATCTTTTGTCCACCACAATTCACCATTTGCAATTTTGGAGACAGTTATACTCTCACTTTCCGGATCGAAGACATAGTGCTTGGTCCGGATTTTTTTCTTTTCACCCTTTCCCCGTTCAATCGTCGAATCATGCGTCAGGGTAATGAGCCGCCCCTGCTCCGTCTTTTTCATCAGGGTTTCGTATGAATGCATTCTGTCACTGGTCAACCAGGCCGCGACGCCTCTGGTTTTACCGATCAGATGAGCGCGAAAGGTATCAGGCTCCTCGTCCTTGGACATACGGAAAGAACCGTTTGCGATATGGTTCATCCAGAGAAAACCAATTTTATGACTCAAACTGGTTCCGGCTAACGCTTCTATGGTCGGGAACGAATCAATATCCTCAGACTGCTCAGCCAACGCAGTGCATGGAAGCATAAGGAGACAGACAAAAGCCATACTCAGCAAAAGTTGACGTAACAAAGTTGATTCTCCATCAGAGGAATAAAGAGAGAATAAAAATTAGATAGGCGCTCAGCAACACCGCCCCGCTTCTCCTGCTTAAACGTTGTCGACGTACAAAAAAGATCAAGGCGATACTGAATGCAAGCATAACAGGTATCTGGGTAGCTAACAGGCTAGAGTCGATACTGATCGGTCGAATCATCGGACAGACACCAAGGACAAACAAAAGATTAAAGATATTACTGCCTATAATATTGCCGACACTCAATTCAAGCTCTCCCCTCAAGGCGCTGACTGTAGACGCAGCAAGTTCAGGGAGGCTGGTGCCGAGCGCAACTACCGACATGGCAATAACCAGTTCAGATACCCCGATCGATAGCGCTATCGAGACGGCTGAGCGAACCATTAACTCAGCACCAATACACAAACCGACAATGCCTGCAATAATCAGCAACCAATCGGAATTACGGCGCTTTTTTTCATGGGAGACATCATCGTCATCCGGACGACTATTAATAAAACTGGTACGGGCAAGCTTAAGGCAGTAAGCGAGGAAACTCAAAAGCAGGATAAACAGGATCATCCCATCCAGAAAGGATAGCTGACCATCAGCGGCCAGTAAGTAGACGAGAAAAGAAACAGCCAACATAAATGGCAATTCTCTGCGTAACACACTTTTGGCTACCGCCATCGGTACCAACACCGCAGTAACGCCCAGGATCAAACCGATATTGGCAATATTTGAACCAACGACATTGCCGGCCGCAATATCAGACGACCCCTTTAAGCTCGCCATCAATGAGACCGTCATTTCCGGCATGCTGGTCGCGAAGGCAATAATAGTCATGCCGATGATCAATGGACGAATGCCGAACGAGAGCGCCAAACGGGAGCTACCGGTCACCAGATATTCGGCGCCATAATAGAGCAACAGCAAACCGGAAAAAAACATGATTACATCGAGGGTCATTCAGCTATCCTGTCATATAAATGGCACATAATTTAGCAAAGCTTATTATTATCATTATTCAACCTTGACAAACCATTCCTACCACTATTAAAATCCATATATCTAAATCTGTAAAAAATGAAGGGATGATATGTTATGCCACAGGTGGAATTCAATAAAAATGACAACTATGACCGTGAAGCTGAGATTCTGAAAGTCCTTGGGCATCCGGTTCGGCTCAAGATCGTTGCCGGGTTGATCTCGGAAAGCTGCAACGTAAAAAAGATCTGGGAATGCCTTGGCTTGCCACAAGCGACCGTTTCCCAGCATCTTGCCCTATTGAAAAACAAAGGCATCATCGATGGAACACGCAACGGGGTAGAAGTATTTTATCGCGTTGTCAATCCAGAAACCAAGGTGATTGTTGAAGCGATTTTTGGCTCGCCATCCTGCGATGTTCAAACCCCTCGTTCCAGCGCACTCTGAACTATTCTACACCACAATTAAAGCTTCTGGCCAATACCATACAAGACATTATAGGTTGCGCATAGCCCTTTTCTTGACTGGTAGTGGTGTCGATACAGTCGATCCATCTCCAGCATAACCCGCCGCGGAAACAGTCCGGTCGGGCGGTTGGTCGTGGCATTTTGCGCACCTATTTTCTTTAAACCGACCAGCAAATCTCGAAAACAATCATGGTATTCGGCCTCACATCTCACCACAGATTCAATCTGGCAGAACCCGGCAGCTGTCATCGCCTCCTGCACAACAGACTCAGCGGGAAAAGTTTGAAAGTATTGATAAGATCGTTCAGAACCACTCTGTTGTAAAGCCCGCCGAAAAACAGCCTCAAGTTCACACAATGTTCCGTCAGAAAACAAAGCAAATGCAAAACGGCCACCAGGCTTCAATATCCGGTAACAATCCTGGAAAGCAGACTTTAAATCCTCAACCCATTGGTAGACTGAAGCAGAAAGCACCAGATCAAAAGCCTCACTCTTAAACGGGAGACAACGCGCATCAGCGTCGATAGCAAACACATCAGGCAGATTACATCTGGCAGCAGAGGTCATACCGTGGGCAAGATCACTAACGGTGAGACTGATTTCAGGGCAACACGCCTGCAAACTGGCCCCCACCGCCCCGGTGCCGGTACCGATATCGAGTGCTGAACCGGAAACCGGCGCAGTAACAGCCATCTCGACCAGTTCAGACGCAACTTTTTTCTGGACGATTGCATAACGGTCATAATCATCTGCATGCGATGAAAAGTGCTGTCGTATTTGCAAACGATCAAGACCTGTTGCACTCATTGTAGGAATTCCTTCCAAACTGACACACTCTCTTGCGGGCGAGACATAAATGGCACATGACCGACGTCATCCCATACAATAAGCTCCGCTGCATGAATATTATTAGCGATATATTCTCCAGCTGCGGCTGGGATAATAATATCTAACTTCCCGTGCTGAACCATGGTCGGGGTGTTGATCGCCGACAGTCGACTCCGGATGTCTGCGGTTTTTAGTGTTTCCAGTGACTGCATACCGGCTTCGTTATCGGGCAATATTCTTTGCTTACTGGTTGACACAATATGCATCGAAGTGTCCTGTTCACCAGAAAACATCATTTGCATAAACTCCGCTATAGTCGAAGTTGAATTACGCCGGAGCTGCCTCTGTAGCGCCCGGACTTGAACTTCAGGTAGACCGTGTAGCCAATCTGTAGCCTGGCAGAATTTAGGCGTCGACGAGACAACAATCAACCGCTCAACCGGCAATAGTTTATCTGCGACCAGTTGCATAGCAATCTGGCCGCCTAATGACCACCCAAGCAGGTGACAGTTGTCCAACTTTAGGTATTTGAACAAGGCAATGATATCGGCGGCAAAATCATTCAAAGTATATGTAGTGCCTACAGCAGAGGTTCCATGACCGCGCAAATCGGGAATCAACAATCGAAAATCTTTAGCCAGGTCATCGATTATTACACTAAAAATTCCAGACGACATTGCCCAGCCGTGCAGGAGAAAAACTGTCGGGCCGGCGCCAATATCAAGATAGTTGAGCTGCCGGCCATCCGACATCTGCAGCGGCGTCACGACAACACCTCGTTAACCACACGAGATATCGTCGCGGCAGCCACAGTCAGTTCATGCTGATCATGGGTCGCCATCAGAGTTGCCCGCAAACGGCATAAACCATCAGGAATCGTCGGTGGTCGGATTCCCTGAACAAACAGACCGCTCTCCAGCAATCGATTTGCTGCGAGCATTGTGGCGGCCGGAGTTCTGGTCATAATCGGAACAATTTGAGTGGTAGTTGCTCCGATATCACAGCCACCCTCAAGCAGCCGTTTGGTGAACATACGGCAGTTATCGTCCAACGACTTACGCAAGTCGGCCCCTTCCGGGCTGTCGACAATATCCAGTGCTGCGATTGCTGCCGCCGGGATTGCCGGTGGCACACTGGTCGAAAAAATAAAAGGTCGACAACGATTAATCAGCGTCTCTACAACCAAGCGCGACGCTGCGAGATATGCACCAGAGCCACCGAGGCCTTTACCGAGCGTTCCCATATGCAGGTCGATCTCTTGCAGGCAACCGCTTAACTCTCCACTACCACGGCCTTGTGCTCCGAGAACGCCGGTACCGTGCGCATCATCAACCATAAGCAAGGCATCATATTTCTGTTTCAGCTGACTCAACCCGGCCAGAGGTGCACAGTTCCCGTCCATACTGAAGACACCATCGGTTACGATCAGCCAACGGCCTTTTCTTTCCGGAAGTTCCTGTTTAAGCAACGCCTCCAGCGTCGCCAGATTGGCGTGCGGGTAGACAACTGTCCGAGCCGCAGACAGTCTGCAACCATCGACAATAGAGGCATGGTTCAAGGCATCAGAGAAGATCAGATCATCAGCGCCCATCAAGCTGGCGAGGATGCCGGTATTAGCGGCATAGCCACTGTTAAACAGTAAAGCAGCTTCGGTCTGCTTGAACTCTGCCATCCGTTCTTCAAACTGTGCATGCAATCGCATAGACCCCGAGATCAAACGACTGCCGGTACTGCCGACACCATAATCACGAGTCGCTTTGACCGCAGCCTCAATCATGGCTGGATGATTGGCGAGACCGAGGTAATTATTAGAGCAGAGCATCAGGACCTCTTGCCCTGCCAATTGTACATGGGCGTCCTGTGCACCATCAATTACCCGGAGACGACGCAACATGTCAGCATCCTGTAACTTTTGTAATTGTTGCTGCCACTGTTTCATGTCAGATCATCCATATCTTTTATAGTGCCGTGCTGATTTACCAGAAACGGGGTCTGTTCAAGAAATTCCCTGGTGGTGGCCAGGTCAACACCTGCCGATACAAAAAAAGCTCGTCCGCCACGCTGGTCGCCAGCCGCTTTCAACGCAGGGAACCGTCGGTAGCCAGTCTGTGTTGAGGCAACATACCCGGCCGTGTAATCAGCTGCATCGGACCAACACAGCTCGGCTATCACTCCTGGGGTAGCGAGAACTTTAGCAGCCAGAACCAACGCTTCACGGGTACGCAGGTGGTGTAAACCGTGTTCCTGTAACAGTGACGTAAGAGAGTCAGACGCAGCTTGAGTCAGGTCAAGATGAGTTGCGCGTACACCACGATCCCGATCCGGCTCAAGTCGCTCACCGGTGCGGGCGTCGACCAGCATCGCACCGCGCATAGCACAGTCGTTCGATGCAGCGCCGCCAGCAATGTTCTCAACTGCAGTCGATGCGCTTTCTTCAGTCACCCCGGCTTCCACTAGTGCCGCAACGGCTTGCAACCTGCCTTGCTTATAGTCTACTTGTGGCATCAGCGTAATATCCGGTATTTCCCCAAAAACAATCTGTTCGTACGCGGCCTCTTCAACCTTCAGATTAACTGCTCCCGGAGAGCAGCACATTGCCCGGGAAAGCAGTTCGGCCGACACGGCTTCTACCTGATCAGCCAGCACCAGTCTTTCAGCTCCGGACAGGTGCTTGGATGCCCGACTGGCGTGCATTCTGATACTGAAATAGGGGGTACTCATGGTGGCGAAAATTAGCATGCTGAACCGGCATTGTCAACCTGTCGCCGACTGTCAGTTAACAACGCTACTGCTTCCATTTTATTGAGTTTTTGTGCTAATATGGCCGTCATTAATATGATTATCAGGAGTATTTTGTGCAAGCACTACTACTAAACGCCGCTTTCTTTTCGTACCTCGGATCCACCATTGCCTACCTGTTGCATGCTCGATGGTCAAAAGTGCGTTTCAGGCAAGTCGCTTTCATCCTGTTTCTTGCCGCTTTTTGTATGCAGACTGTCTGTCTGATTTTACGCTGGAACGCTGCCGGATACCTGCCGGTCACCAACCTGTTCTCAACACAATTCTTTTTCAGTTGGGCACTGGCATTAACTTATCTCTACTTCGAACTACGTTACCGTATTCATGCCGCCGGGCTGTTTGTCGTCTTACTGACGCTGTTACTTCTCGGCAGTGCCTTGCCACGCGATCCGACGATACCACCATTGATTCCGACTCTGGATACACCACTGTTTACTTTTCACATAATTTTCTCATTTACCGGCTATGCACTGTTTGCCATGGCATTTTCACTCGGTGTTTTGTATCTGATACAGAAGCAGCTAAACTCCACCCGGCTACCCGAACTAAGCCTGCTACGCAAAATGAATGAAGAAGCAATTTTTCTCGGCTTCTGCCTGTTTACACTCTGTATGATCATGGGAAGCATCTGGGCCCAGGTAGCCTGGGGTTATTATTTTTCCTGGAATATCAAGAGCGTCTGGTCATCAATTGTCTGGTTGTTCTATGGTGGAATGTGTCACGCTAAATTTGTTCGCCGTTGGCAAGGGACCGGTTACGCCTGGCTCACAATTGCCGGCTTTGGAGTAGTGTTGTTCACTTATCTCGGCATCGGCCTGTTGATGCAGAGCAATCATCCTCTGGAGTAGTTTATGCTGCAACGCATCTGGGGCATCTGTTGCTCACTAAAGCTCGCCATAATCATCACCTCAATAGCTACGCTAGTCGCCATTTCCGGCTCTCTGCTCATGCATTTCAACCCAGCTGTTTTCGGCAACCTCGATGCTATGACCTTGCAAGAATGGCACAGCGCTTATGGCAGTTCCAGTCCAGCGCTGAGCGCATGGTTTTATCTAACCGGCGCACTACTTGCCATATTAGCCATAAACACTGTCTGCTGTTTTATTGACTGGTTGTTTCGCTTTAAAAAACGTTGGCGCAAAACCGGTGAGTACCTGATTCATCTCGGCTTCGTCCTGATTATCATCGCCTATTTCTGGGGAAGCTTCGCCGGATCACGTAGCGAAGGGAACATCTTTCATATCGGCCAGACCAAACCGATTGCGGCGTTAAAGGGACATTACCTGCGTCTCGACGCCTTCGAACCGGTGTTCAATGCCCAGGGACGACCGGTCGACATGAAGAACCGTGTCTCACTGTTAAAGGGCGATCAGGTTTTGCGCTCAGAAGTAGTACATTCCAACACCCCGTTGATCTATAACGGCCTGACCATTATCCCGGCATCATTCGGCCAGGAGACGATTGGCTACAATGTAATATTGACGGCATTTCGCTCTGTCGTATCGATACGGGCCGGGTACAGCATCGACCTGCTTAATGAAACCAAACTGGATATTTTCACTTTCTACAGCGATGCGCTGCAAGCCGGCGGTCGGGTCATCCAGCGCAGTCAGCAGGCAATAAACCCGGCAATTCAGGCCCGGTTGACCAAGGGCGAACAAACAATATGGAGCGGTTGGTATTTTCTACGCCAGCCGCTACCGGAAGCCTTGCGCGAGGCCGGCCTTGCATTTGTCGTTCGCGAACCGATTACTAAGCCCTATTCGGTACTGACAATTAATTCAGATCCGGGCCTGACAATCGCCCTGATCGGCTCAATCAGCATGACGATCGGCGTCATCTTTGCCTTATTTTCATTTTATTACAAACGTCGTCGTGGCGACCGCCCCGATATCATCTAGTGCGACCCAACTGCACAATCCTGTAAATATGGTATATTATTGACATATCCCATTTTGCATTATGCCAGGGGGGCGATATGCTGGCCGAACAACGTATTCTTGTGGTTGACAACCAGGATGATAGACGCCAACAGTTACGCAAGCTGATTGAAGCGCGCAACTGCACAGTAGTTGAAGCATCAAACTGCGAAGATGCCCTTGAACTCCTCGATGAGCTTGATATTCACCTGATTCTGACCGAAACCGAGTTGCCGACCATGAGCGGCTTGTTTCTCCTGCAAAAAGTAAAACAATCCCACACCGACATCGAAATTATCCTCCTGACAAATAACGCCTCATCCTTTAACCTGTTGCAGGCACTACGTCTTGGCGCCTACGATTTTATTGTCCGGCCAATAGATACCGGAGAAATTCTCGACAAAGCTCTAGAGCGGGTATTTACCCATTTGGCCCTGCGTAAACAGAATGCGCTCCTGCTGCAGGAGCTCGAAGCCCAGAACAACAATCTACAGCACTCGTTGACGCTGTTGAAAGCATTGAACGATTCATTCGAACAGGTCGCTGCTGCTGGCAACGTCTCTGAACTATTTAAATCTCTGCTGATCTCGGCATTAAAGACGATAAAAGGGCGTCGTGGCCTTATAGCTCTGTTTGACCACAAAACCGGCAGACTGACCCTGAAAGCAGGTGCCGGAATTTCGGCCCAGCTTTGCAAAAAGTATTCAGATGGTATCCCGCCGGGGCTGATTACTGATCTGTTTGAAAAAGGTGAATCCGTACTGGTCTCTGGAGAATTACCACCACACTACTTCGACCTGGCCCGCAACACTGAGTTGAGCGACCTGCTCGCCTCCCCCAGCCTGATGGCAGCACCGTTGAAATTTCTCAACCGTGAAGTCGGGATTGTTATTCTGAGTGGCCATAAAGAGACCGTATTCAATGAACACATGCTGCACTTTTTGATTCAACTAGCGCACCACGCATGTCTGGTGTTGGAAAAAACCGGAGAAATCTACATCTTGAAGAAAAAGATAAAGAAACGTTCGACCCCGGTAAATTAAAAGCAGGGATCAATTATGAAAATTATGCTCTTTGCATTGATTATAGTCAGTTGCACAACCTCAGTTATTGCCAGTGCAGCACAAAGATACAATCTTGGAAAAAGCCTATTCTACGACAATACTATCGGCACCACCGGTAACAGTTGTGCAACCTGCCACCCTGATGGCAAGAAACTGGATGAGATCAATGAATATGAGGACGACATACTCAAAGAGATGATTAACTTTTGCATTCGTGACGCGCTGAAAGGTGAAATGCTGGAAACTGACTCAACGGAGCTCAATTCACTTCTGAACTACTTGCGTGGGTTGAAAAACTAATAGGATAGGATACCAACAGTTATGGCACTGAGCTCATGTTCCCAGGGACGATCCAGCGAGAACTGTTCTTCTTTAAATCGATAATATAAGCCCCTTTAGACAAAAATCGTTGTTTCGGACCAAAACTCAACCGTGGATAGACACCTGAATAGGGCGCCATATTATCGCCATGATCTAACATATCAAACAGATATTCACGGTAATAGTACTGTTTGATGTGCCCAAGTCCGGAATTTAAGAGTAAACAGGCATAGTGAGTCTGCCCCTGAATTATGGGATTTGTCAGCTCTATCTGATTATTTCTCAACCAAGCTGAAACCAGAAAAAACCTATCACTATGATTTTCAGGCAAAATATACGGATGTATTATCCTCCCTGATTTTTCAAACACTTCTGGAATCACTGTGAGATCACCATTTAATAACGTAGATGAGATATATACCGGGATAGTCGCAACATAGGTTCCGACTTTGTCAGCAAACTGATGCAGATCGGGTTCGTCGAGCCATAAGACAATCGCCCCGGGCTGTAATAGATCAATTTTCTGTCGAACAGCTTTCCAGTCAATGTCATACAGATCAAGAACACTTTCAACAATTTCACCACTCTGATCAGCGGCCAGATCGTGAACTGTTCTGGCACCCTTTCTTGCTACCAACCCTTGACTTGTCAACTGCAAGATGTTCATAGCCCTCTGTTGCGAAGAGATGTCAGCAAATACAACCCGGGATTCAAGATCAATCCCGGACGAATAATAGAGAGTATAGTAATCGACTGGGACTGCAATCTTCGGCAGATCGGTGATAGGTAGCAGACTGATCAGTTTCTTGTCTCTACAAAAATCATGAATAGGTTGCCATGAACCATTGACCATGCCGCTGAGCAAGGCAAAGACAGGTTGCTGTTGATATAATTCTTCAAGCTGTGCAATCCAGGAGGAAGACGGACCAGACACTTCCCAGACATGATGGATCCAGTGTCGATATGCTTTTGCTCGATATGC
>JAUVAJ010000147.1 GCA_030591795.1 Desulfuromonadales bacterium
ATCAGGGTTTTGTTGGCCAGACTGGAATCGACGGCGACCCGGCTCTCCTCGATCTGCAGCTCAAAGTTTTTACCGGCGGTGGCAATCTCGATAAAATCGACCACCGACGGCCGTAAAATCGCCTGCGCCATGCGTGAGGCGCCCATGACGTAAGGCGAAATAACCTTATTGGCCCCGGCCCGACGCAGCTTTTTCTCCGCCCCTTCCTCACTGGCCCGGGACAGGATAAACAGATCAGGATTCAACCCGCGTGCCGTCAGGGTAATGTAAACATTTGCCGTATCCGAAGTGACGGCCGTCACCAGACCACGCGCGCGCTGAATCCCGGCCTTGATCAGAATTTCATCCTGGGTGGCATCGCCTTCAACAAACAACACCCCATCACGGGCAAGCTGTTCGCACCGTTTCTGATCATGTTCGACCACAACAAACGGCACCGGCCTTTCTTTGAGTTCGTGGCAGATGTTGCTACCGATCCGGCCGTAGCCACAAATAATATAATGCCCACGCAGGCTGGAAATTTTCTTTTCCACTTTTTTCCTCCCGAGAATTGAACGGAGCTGCCCTTCAACCATGAACTGCACAATACTACCGGCGCTGTAAGCGATAAAACCGACGCCGACAATGATCAGGAAGATGGTAAACAACCGCCCGGATGGCGACATTACCAGAACTTCCTTGAAGCCGACTGTCGACACCGTAATAACTGTCATATAGAAGGCATCGAGCAGCGTCCACCCCTCGATGGCGACATAACCACCCGTGCCGACAAACAACAGTCCGAGCAAAATTGCCATACAAATATATAGATTTCGAACTGGATTCATCATTTCTCCTAACCTGAGAGTTTAGCCTGTAGCTCAATGGAAGGCAAGCAGCAGCTACTATATTGCCAACAACCCCACTCAAGAAAATACTTGACAACATTTGTATACTGTATACACTTCTGCAGAATGACTTTCAGGGGGTAGCGACAGGTGAAAAAAAGAGCAATAGAACAGCACCAAACGTTGCGCGAAAAAATTCTTGAGACGATCCGCGATGCGATCCTCAAGGGGCAGCTCAAGCCGGGTGAAAAAGTAGCCGAACCGGAGCTGGCCGAGCGCTTTGGTATCAGCCGAACACCGATCAGGGAAGCTTTCCGACAGCTGGAAAGCGAAGGCTATCTGACGGTTGTTCCACGCAAGGGCGCCGTAGTTACAGCGCTGTCCGAGCGAGCCGTTGAGGAATTTTACGCCATAAAAAGCATCCTGGAAGGGTATGCGGCGCAAATTTCAGCCGAAAACATGACGGAAAAAGATATTACAAAACTCGAGACGATCAATATCCGCCTGAAGAAGCTGGCCGAACAAGGCGATGTTAAAACCTTTTTCAAAGTACACAACGAATTTCACGATATCTTCATAAAAGCTGCCGGCAACGAAAAACTGGCTGAGATCATTCACCAGATGATGCTGAAGTTCAACCGTTTCCGTCTCGCCTCGATCGCCCTGCCGGGCCGGATGGAAATTTCCGTCAAGGAGCATGACGCTCTTATCAAAGCCTTCCGGCGCAAAGACGGCGCCGCCGCTGATGCGCTGGTGCGCAAAACCGCCTCATTTGGTGGCCAGGTTCTGATTCAGAGTATGGCTAAACATGAGGGTCGTGCAGTCAAAAGCAGCATCCTCAAAAAAGTCATTGACGTTTAATATCGAACAACCAATAATCGGCTATTAATCGCTTAGCCAAAAATCACCAATAACCGATTCTGGAGTTAACAATGCGCACAATTATTCTGACAACTGTTTTTCTATTAATGACTGCAAGCCTGGCCATGGCTGGAGCCTTCGGCCTCGACTTCAACAACAACAGTGCCGAAGGTCGGCTGTCGCTGCCACTCAACGAAGACGAGTACGGTACCACCATGCTCAATGGCCGTTATCTTTACAATGGTGACGAGCGGACCAATCTTGGTTCAGCCGCCATCGCCTTCTACGGCGAGCCGGGCAGCATCCCCGGATTAACTCTGGGCGCCGGTTTTGTCGGTTATATCGGCAAAACCCATCGGGCTTATGAAAACCTCAATGTCGCTCTTGGCGGGGAAGCCGAATACATGCCGGAATCCTTGAAAGGGGTCGGTTTTGGGGCAAAGCTGGCCATCGCCCCTAAGGTCTTTTCATTCGTCGACTCTGAGGGACTCATTGAATGGAGCGCCCGGGTTTTCTATGCTGTGACGCCGAAGGTTCACATCTACCTGAATTACCAAAGAATTGAGGGTGACTACAAATCAGCCAACAACGTCACGCTCGACAGTGACCTGCGTTTCGGTATCAACGCCTTTTTCTGATCGTAGCATTCAGTAGTTTGCAACAAAAACGCGCCCCACTTACGGGCGCGTTTTTTTTCGTTCCACTATGCGCTTCTGTGTCAAGATCGCATATTAATAAACTGCAGCTCAATCCCGAAGTCCTGCCCCTTGAGCAAGCTGATCACCGCTTGCAGATCGTCGAGCTTCTTGCCCGTGACCCGGACCTGATCATCCATGATCTGTGCCTGTACCTTGAGGTTACTCTCCTTGATCACCTTGGTGACCTCTTTACCTTTTTCCTTAGTGACACCTTGAATAATCGCAGCCCGCTGGCGGATTTCGTTATGTGAAGCCGTCTCCTTCGTGCCGAAGTCGAGGCACTTGGCCGAAACGGAACGCCGCACCAACTTCCCGATAAGAATATCGGTCACCGCCTGCAGCTTGTAGTCATCGGCTGCGAGAATCAGAATCGAATCTTTTTCCAGGGTAATTTCGTTATGCGTCCCCTTGAAATCATAACGCTGACCAATCTCCTTACGCGCCTGATTCACGGCGTTATCGACCTCCTGCATATCGACCTTGGACACAACATCAAAACTCGGCATGGTCAACTCTCCTTATATAAATGATGGAATGGCCACTTTATACCATGAAACAGGACCATTCTCTACCTTACACATTGCATACACAAAGCTGCTTGTTTCAGAACAACCACATTGATGTCACTCTTCAGTTTTCTGCAGACAGATCGCATGTCGAGTGCGGCCCGCAAGGCTGCCGTGGGTGTAACCGACGACTTCAAAATCACGAGCTAACCGGTCAGCCAGCTCCTCATAACGGTCGCTTTTGCCGCGCAGACAGCTGGAGAGATGAACTATATCAACGTTATTTTTCTTCAGAGTGGCAATCTTTTTCTCCAGATCGCCACTTTCGTGAGTAAAAGATATCAGCTGAACATTGTTGTCATAGTCGGCAAAAGCATCAATCCGCTGAAAAAATGCGTTAAGGCAGCCGCGCCCGGTACAGCTGTGCAAGGTTTCGTTACGGACGATAATAGCAATTTTTTTGGATAGTGTTGGCACGGCTTACTCGGAAAGGGGAGAAAGAATGAGTTGGCATAATGCCGTTTTCCCGCACGGGAGGCAATAGAAAACCGTAAAGGTCATAGATTTAACTCAAATGGATTACTGAAAAAGAGATTGCGAACTATCGACAGACAGTTAAAATTAATATCAAGCATTTCAAAAGGGGATCGCATGCCACTGGTAGAAGAAGATATACCGATGATGGCGTTGGCCGAAGATAGTGCACAGCGCCAGGTCTATGCCTATCAGGCCAGCCGTTGGCTGTTGCTGACCATAATCCCCGGGGTCGCCCTGTTCGGCGGTGCAGTATGGATGCACTTTGCATTCGAAGATATAGAGATATTGATCACCCTGCCCCTGTTCGTAGTCGGGAGCCTGTTTATATATTCATCCCTGTACAGCCTGACCGCCGACCAGTGGCTAATGTTTGACGGTGTGCACCGGCTGATCCGCTTCCACAAGAAAAATATCTATGGGCGAATCGACTGGGAGCTCTCCGGTAGTGATATAAAATGCCTTCAAGTGTTTGCCCGGGACGGAGAGAATAACTGGGCGCTGCAGCTTACGCTGGATCAATACCCGAATCTGCTGTTCGGCGACAGCGCCTTTGCCAAAATGTCCCGTGACCGAGCCATTGCTCTGGCTGAGAAGGCCGGACAATTGACTGGCGTCCAGGTGGAAGAAACAAGCCAGATAGCGGCAACTCAATAACAACCGGCACGGCCAGAGCTATGCTATGGGCCGAACGGTGACGGATCCTTCAGGGTGATTCCGGAAGTTATTTTTTCGGTCAGGCTAGCGCGCGGCCTGCCGGTCAAAGGCTTAGCGCTCGATTTATGGCTATAACCGGATTTTTCCTGTTGTTCCAAAGAAGCATCCGAAAAACGGTCTCTGAATTCATGGCGTTTCATGTCGATTCCTTTCATCTGCCAGCAAAGAGTACTACCGCCACGCGCGGGATTTCCGACTGGATCCAGATGGCTTCTACAGACAGATTTCCTTTCTAAAACGATAACATAGCACCTGTTTACGTCAAGTTAATCGCAATGAAAAAACCGTAAAAATGTGTTTACTACAAGACTCCACTTGTCGAAGGGCGGTTCAGCCGCTACACTTGCATCAACTCTGGAAGTAGCCGAAAGTTGCCATCTATGGACATGACCATTACCCTGATAATTCTGGCGATCGCAGTCATTCTGTTTGCTACCGAATGGATCCGGATGGATCTGGTCAGCCTGATGGTGTTGCTGGCGGTCGTGCTTACCGGTTTGGTCACGGTCGAGCAGGCGTTTGCCGGCTTCAGTAATCCGGCGGTGATAACGGTGGCAGCGGTGTTTGTGCTCAGTGCTGGCGTCTCATCGACCGGAGCGGTCAGCAAACTTGGCGAACAGCTGATCAAATGGACCGGCGACAACCCGGCCTTACTGACCGCCGCAATTATGGCGACGGTCGCCCTCTTCTCGGCCTTTATCAATAATATTGGCGCGACGGCTATGATGATGCCGATCGTGGTAATGGTGGCGCGCAAGCTGAAACAGCCGCCGAGTAAGCTGTTGATTCCTCTCGCTTTCGGTTCCCTGCTCGGCGGCGTCTGCACCATGATCGGCACGCCCCCGAATATCCTGATTAACTCGCTGATGATGCAGTACACCGGCGAATCTTTTTCGATGTTCTCTTTTACCCCGGTCGGTGTGGTGCTGCTCATCTTCGGGATCCTGTACATGGCGCTGGCTGGCCGGCATCTATTACCGAGCAGAAAATCCGGTACTCTAACCGAAGCATATCAGGTCAAGGAATATGTTACCGAGGTCGAAATTCTTGAAGGGTCGCCATTAGATGGCCGAACGATAGCCGACAGCTATCTCGAACGCCAATTCAACCTGAAGGTGCGCGCGCTGTTGCGCAAACGGGAAAAAATTCCCCAGCCGCGGCGGAACCGCAAGCTATATGTCGGCGACATTCTGTTCATTGAGGGCGATCCGGACGATGTCCTCAAACTCCAGAAGAGGAC
>JAUVAJ010000173.1 GCA_030591795.1 Desulfuromonadales bacterium
GCAGTGGTAGTGACAGAAGTCACATTCCGAAACGAATAAGACCGTCTCTTTTCAGGCATGGAATAACTGATTCGCATACAAAAAAAGGCCCCCCGGATTTCCGGGGGGCCTTTAATTTTATACAGGGTTGAAGCTGGGCTTACATCATACCGCCCATGCCACCCATTCCGCCCGGCATTGCTGGCATGGCCGGCTCGTCGGAGGCAACATCGGCGATGCAAGCTTCGGTGGTCAACATCAGACCGGCAACCGAAGCAGCGTTTTGCAGAGCGCTGCGGGTCACTTTGGTCGGATCGATGATACCGGCCTTGATCATGTCGCAGTAGACGTCCTTAGCAGCGTCGAAGCCGTAAGCACCTTTTTCGTTTATGACCTTGTCGACGATGATCGAACCTTCGACACCGGCATTTTCAGCAATCTGACGCAGCGGCTCTTCGAGGGCGCGCTTGACGATCTGCACGCCGAACTGCTGCTCGTTTTCAAGCTCGAGCTTCTCCAGAGAAGCAATGACACGCAGATATGCGACGCCGCCACCAGGGACGATACCTTCTTCAACCGCAGCGCGGGTCGCATGCAGAGCATCCTCAACGCGGGCTTTCTTCTCTTTCATCTCGGTCTCGGTGGCTGCGCCAACCTTAACCACGGCAACACCGCCAACCAGCTTGGCGAGACGCTCCTGGAGCTTCTCACGATCGTAATCGCTCTTGGTCTCTTCGATCTGGGCACGCATCTGCTTGACGCGACCGGCGATCTCGGTCTCGGAACCGGCACCATCAATGATGGTGGTATTGTCTTTATCGATTACGATCCGCTTGGCGGTACCGAGCATGTCGATAGTAGTTGCTTCGAGATTGAAACCGATCTCTTCGGAAATCACCTTGCCACCGGTCAGAACAGCGAGGTCTTCAAGCATCGCCTTACGACGATCGCCGAACCCAGGAGCCTTGACGGCTGCGATGTTCAACGTGCCACGCAGACGGTTGACTACCAGGGTAGCCAACGCTTCGCCGTCAACATCTTCGGCGATGATGACCAGCGGACGGCCAGACTTGGCAACCGGCTCGAGAATCGGCAGCAGGTCCTTCATGTTACTGATCTTCTTGTCGTGGATCAGGATCAGGGCATCTTCCATCACCGTCTCCATCCGCTCGGTGTCGGTGGCGAAGTACGGGGAGAGATAACCGCGATCAAACTGCATCCCTTCGACGGTCTCAAGGGTGGTCTCCATCGACTTGGCTTCCTCGACGGTGATGACCCCTTCCTTGCCGACCTTCTCCATCGCCTCGGCAATGATGTTGCCGATAGTCTCGTCGGAGTTGGCCGAAATGGTGCCGACCTGGGCAATCTCGGTGTGATCCTTGATAGGCTTGGAAATTTTTTCCAGTGAAACAACAGCTGCTTCTACCGCTTTGTCGATACCACGTTTGATCTCCATCGGGTTGTGACCAGCGGTAACCAGCTTGGCACCTTCGCGGTAGATCGCCTGAGCGAGAACAGTTGCGGTGGTGGTACCGTCACCGGCGATGTCAGAAGTCTTGGAAGCGACTTCCTTGACCAGTTGAGCACCCATATTGGCGAACTTGTCATCAAGCTCGATCTCTTTAGCGACGGTTACGCCGTCCTTGGTGATCAGCGGCGCGCCAAACGGCTTGTCGATGACAACATTGCGGCCCTTCGGACCAAGGGTTACCCTGACAGCATTAGCCAGCTGGTTGACGCCATCAAGAATTTGTGCGCGAGCATCTTGCCCGAATTTAATTTCTTTAGCCATGGTAAGAAATCTCCTGTATTGATTCTGATTTATTCAATAACGCCGAGGATGTCATCCTCACGCATCATCAAGTATTCTTTGCCGTCGAGCTTTATTTCGGTTCCGGCGTACTTGCCGAACAGAACCTTGTCGCCAACTTTAACGTCGAGCGGCAAAACCTTGCCTTCTTCGTTCGACTTGCCTTTACCTACGGCAATGACAGACCCTTCCAGCGGCTTCTCTTTAGCGCTGTCCGGAATAATAATGCCACCGGCGGTCATGGTCTCTTCCTCGATTCTTTCAACGATAATACGATCGTGCAGAGGTCTGATATTCATCTTGTTCAAGCTCCTTTCAAACGTTTCTGGTTTAACCATTATTATGGGCGCATTCCATTGCTAAAATAGCGCCAGATGAGTCGTTCAAATAGCGTTAGCACTCAACAGAGGCGAGTGCTAACAGTGATGGCTAATATAATGAGATTCTGTAGATTGTCAAGCGGTTTCGTACAAAAACTATGACAGGATTTCAGTCGAAGTCGATCTGCAGCATAAGCTGGTCGGCCATTTCCTTGCCGAGGCGGCCGGAAAGATCGGTTTGAGCAGCAAGCAACTGCATAATATCATGATTAAAAAACGACTCGTCCGACAGCTCCAGGATCGGCTGCTTGCTCTCTTCCGGCGAATGCAGTTGAATCTTACCGGTCAGTTTCAGATCAGTATAGCAACAGCCTTTGTCCTCATTGTAGCTGGTTACTTCACCGATCAGATAATGCTTTCCTGCAAACCAGTCAGCGTCGTCGTTGGTCAGTTCCTGTTTAACAATAGTCACCTGGACGCCGTTCTGCTCACCGAGTTCATAGAGGCGCTCGACCAGAGCATCAAACAGAGCCGTTGTCACCACCGCTGGCGCCTCACCCTGATTGAACGGGAGGATGTAAAGCGTCTGCGCCGATCCTGCTAGACAGACCGGCACCAGGCAAAACATGCCAGCAACAACCGCAACCAATCCGGCGCTAAGGAAACGCTTGATCATAATAATGCCTCCATAAAAAATAGAATCCAAGATTACCGCTGTGACCTGCTCTTGTCAACGCGCTCAAATCAGGCCGGCTCGAGGCCGGCAAACCTGAGCAGCAATTTCTTCGCCCCGGCAGTTTTGAAATAGATGATAACTTTCTGATTGTCGCCCTGCCCTTCAATCCGGCGCACCGTACCTACCCCGAACTTGGCGTGGCGCACCTGCATGCCGAGGCGCAACCCTTCTTCGGCATCGGGCACCACCCGCACGTCGGCGTCATCGGCAAGTGTATCTTCAAACCCGGCCTCTGCGCCCATCTGCTCAAACACTGAAGCCAGATTATGTTCACTGGTATGCTGCAAACCGGGCGACGGTGCAACAGCATCGAGCAATTGTGCCGGGATTTCAGTCAGAAACAAGCTTGGCGGGTTGTACTGATAAGTGCCATACATCCGGCGACGGCGAGCGTGGCTCAGATACAGTTTATCCATCGCCCGGGTCATACCGACGTAACAGAGGCGCCGCTCCTCCTCCAGATCGGATCGGGTGGAGCTGCTGCGCGCATTCGGGAACAACCCCTCCTCCATGCCGGACATAAAAACGATCGGAAACTCCAATCCTTTAGCGGCGTGCAGCGTCATCAAAGTAACCCGATCAAGGCTGGGATCATAGCTGTCGAGATCAGTGATCAGAGCGACCTGCTCCAGATATTCCTGCAGGCTCGACATGTTGGCGGCGGTCTCTTCCATACCGGCCAGCAGCTGCTCGATATTGTCGAGGCGGTTGCGCGCCTCCTCGGTCTTCTCGGAACGCAGTTGGTCCGCATAGCCAATGACATCGATCAGTTCAGCGGCCAATTGTGGGAATGGCAGGTCATCAAGCCGGGCCTGAAATTGATTAATAAGGGCGACAAAAGCCGCTACCTTGCCCGAAGCTGCTTTCGGTAGAGTGTTGCGCTCCAGAGCCAGCGAACAGGCGGCGAGAAACCCGCCCGCCTCGTCTTCGAGTTCGGCGATCCGGCCGACGGTGGTGGCGCCGATGCCGCGCGCCGGGATATTGATAATCCGCCTGGCGGCAATCGAATCGACCGGATTGACCAGCAGACGCAGGTAGGCCAGGATATCCTTGACCTCCATCCGCGAGTAAAATTTCAAGCCGCCAAACATCACGTACGGCAGATTCTGCCCACGCAACGCCTCTTCCAGCACCCGCGACTGGGCGTTGGTTCGATAAAACACCGCCATGTCGCGCAACTTGCGCCGCCCGTTGCGATGCAACTTACTGATCTCATCAGCAATATACCGGGCTTCCTCGACATCGTCCGGCAACGTTTCAAGGGTCAGCTTTTCACCGGACGGATTTTCGGTCCAGAGCTCCTTCTCCTTGCGCTTGGCGTTACGGTCGACCACCGCCTGAGCAGCGGCCAGAATAGTCTGCGACGAGCGATAATTCTGCTCCAGCCGGATGGTACGCGTGCCGGGAAAGTCTTGCTCAAACCCGAGGATGTTGCCGACCTCAGCGCCGCGCCAGCTATAGATCGACTGGTCGTCGTCACCGACGACGCAGAGGTTGCCATGTCCGGAGGCGAGGCTGCGCACCAGGTTGTACTGAATCCGGTTGGTGTCCTGAAATTCATCAACCATGATGTAACGAAAACGCTGCCGCCACGAGTCGAGCACCTTTGGATGCTCATCGAACAGCCGCTGCGTCTGCAACAACAAGTCACCGAAATCGAGAGCATTCGCATGCTGAAGCCGCTTCTGATAACGATCATAAACCTGAGCGACCAGCTCTGATTGTGGATCAGTCCCCGGCAGATCTTCCGGGAACAACCCCCGGTTCTTGGCAGCATCGATAGCTGAAGCGGCAGCACGCGGCTTCATATCGCGGTCCGAGACACCGAGCTGTTTCAATATATCCTTGAGCAGACGCTCCTGATCAGAATCGTCATAGATGGTAAAATGGGAATCGAAGCCGAGGTAACCGATATCACGGCGCAGAATCCGCACGCAGGCCGAGTGAAAAGTGCTGACCCACAAGCCCTCGGCGCTGCCGAGCA
>JAUVAJ010000246.1 GCA_030591795.1 Desulfuromonadales bacterium
AGCACCTGCCGAAAATTACCGGCTATGATGCCGACCCGCTAATGATCCGCAGCGCCCTGGCCAATGCCGAGGCGTGCGGACTGGACAAGGCGGTCCATTTCGAAAAGCGTTCGATCCAGACCAAAGATCGATTATTGCCGGAAAGCAATCGGGCACCGGGGCTGGTCGCGGTCAATCCGCCTTATGGTGAACGGCTCGGTCAGCGCAAGGATCTTTATGTGGTTTACCGGCGTCTCGGCGAACGGCTGCTCGAAGAAGCGGTCGGCTGGACGGCGACGGTGCTGACCAGTGACAGCGAGCTTGGTCATGCGATCGGCCTCAAGCCGTATCAAGATAATGAATTGTTCAACGGTGCGATCGCCTGTCGGCTGCTGCAGTATGTTGTGCCGCTTGATGCACCTTCGGCCGGCGCAGCCGGAGAACTGTCAGCCGGGGCCGAAATGTTTGCCAATCGTTTGCGCAAGAATCTTAAACGCCTCAGCCGCTGGGCGAAGCGACAATCGATCAGCTGCTACCGCTTGTACGATGCCGACATGCCGGAATATGCCGTCGCTATCGACCTGTATGGTGATGCTGTGCATGTTCAGGAGTACGCCGCACCTGATTCGATCGATCCGGTCGATGCTCATTCCCGTCTGCAGGATGTGCTAGCCGTGATTCCCGAGGTGCTGTCGATCGCCCCGGAGAAGGTTTTCCTCAAGGTGCGCCAGCGTCAGCGCGGTAAGGAACAGTATCAGCGCCAGGCAAAGCAGGGTGAATTTATCGAAATTGATGAGGCTGGTGCGCGGCTGTTGGTCAACCTGACCGATTATCTCGATACCGGCCTGTTTCTTGATCATCGCCCTATGCGACGTATACTGAAGGAGCAGGCGGCCGGGAAACGCTTTCTCAACCTGTTTGCCTATACGGCGACGGCGAGCGTGCAGGCGGCACTCGGCGGTGCGCTTGAGACGACCAGCGTTGATATGTCGTATACCTATCTAGACTGGGGGCGGCGCAATTTCGAGTTAAATGATCTGCCGGACGATAAGCATCGTCTGATTCAGGCCGATTGCCTCGAGTGGATGGCACAGACCGATGACAAGTTTGACCTGATTTTTCTCGATCCGCCAACTTTCTCCAATTCAAAACGGATGGAGGAGTCGTTTGACATGCAGCGTGACCATGTGCCGCTGATCAAGCTGGCAATCGGGCTGCTGGATAAGGATGGCGTGCTGATTTTCTCAACCAATAAAAGGCGCTTCAAGCTCGACACCGAAGCTCTTGCCGGATTGGATGTTACCGATATCACCCGGCAGACCTTTGATGAGGATTTTATTCGTCGGCCGCAGATTCACTCCTGTTTCCGTATAGATTGTTAGAATTGTACCGCTTTTAATTCCGGCATTTTTTTGATAGAGTTCCGCCGTTGCTATTGATGTGATTATTATTGTCTGACAGGTAGGACAAAGCATGACAAAAGCATATAAAATATTCCGTCAGCAGTTTTGGCTGCTGCTCCTGCTGTTCACGTTAGTACTTTCTGCTTGCGGCCTGTCCGGTTTGCAGGACGGCTTCTCGCGGGCGATCATGAATCAGCCGGATCCGGAGACGGTGCGCGAAGGCTTACCGTCATTCCTGATTGCCACCGATGCGATGATTGAGGCCGATCCGGAAAGTATCAGTCGCCTCATTGCCGGAGCCGAACTCTACAGCGCTTTTACCGGCCTGTTTCCACATGAGCCGGAGCGGGCAAAAATACTTGCATCACGGGCCCGCGCTTATGCTGAAAAGGCCTTTTGTCTGGCGGCTGATATAGAGTGTAATCTCGAAAAAATTGATTATCAGCAGTTTTCAGCGCTACTTGAGGCTTTTGATGATGACGAGGTCTCGGTTCTGCTCGGTTATGCGACCGGTTGGCTCACCTGGGCCAATGCCAACCGTGATGACTGGTCGGTGGCGGCTGGACTGCCGAAGATTCAAGCGACTCTGGAGCGGATTGTCATTCTGCAGGAAGACTTTCGTTTTGGTACCGCACACAATTACCTCGGTATCCTGAAAACGCTGCGGCCACCGTCGCTTGGCGGCAAACCGGACGAGGCGAAGGCGCATTTTGAACGGGCTATCGAACTGTCTGATGGCCGGAATCTCTCGGCTCGAACCGACTACGCCGAGTATTACGCCCGTCTGATCTATGATCGTGAACTGCATGATCGTCTGCTGCACGAAGTTCTGCAGATGCCGATTGAAGCACCGGGCCTGACTTTGATGAACAGTCTGGCCAAGCGCCGGGCGCAGGCGCTACTTGATAGCGCCGAAGACTATTTCTGATGGCGTCGCAAAAAGTCCGCTCTACTGCGTTGCAGCATTTTTCCAGGACTTTGACATACAATAGTATGCCTTCACCCCTGAAAAAGCACTACGCCTTGTAGAACGAAATTTTTACTTAGCCATTTAAGGATAACAAGCCACCATTTGTTTGTAATTTTAGAACTGAACAGGATATTGCCGATGAAATTCATTCGACTATTTTTGCTACTGATATTGGCTTTGCTTATTCCGGCCACCATCTTTGCTGCCACCCTCAAAATAGCTACCGCGGCCCCGGAAGGTTCCGGCTGGATGCGCGAAATGCGCGCCGGTGCGACCGAGATCAAGCAGCTGACCGACGGCCGGGTGAAGATCAAGTTTTTTGCCGGCGGCGTGATGGGCAACGACAAGAGCGTGCTGCGCAAGATGCGGGTCGGTCAATTGCATGGTGGCGCGTTTACTACCGGCAGCCTGGATAGTGTGGTCAAGGATGCCAGCCTGTTCAGCCTGCCGCTGACTTTTCGTTCTTACGAAGAAGTCGATTTCGTTCGCAGCCGGATGGACGCCGACTTGAAGAAGTTAATTGAAGATGCCGGTTTTGCCTGTTTCGGTTTTGCCGGTGGCGGTTTTGCCCTGCTGATGTCGGAACATCCGGCCAGGACTACCGACGACATTAAGGGCCGTAAAATCTGGGTGCCGGAAGGGGACAATATCAGCTATCGGGCGATGGAGTCGCTCGGTCTGGCGCCGGTGACCCTGCCGATCACTGATGTCATGACCGGCCTGCAGGCTGGTCTGGTTGAAGTGATTGCCGCCTCGCCGATTGGCGCTCTGGCTTTCCAGTGGCACACCCGGGTCAAGTATGTGACCAACACACCGCTCTCATACCTTTACGCGACCATGGTGATCAACAAGAAAGCTTTCTCTAAAGTTTCCGCTGCCGATCAGTTGATTGTCCGCGAGGTGATGGAAAAGATTTATGTCCGGATTGATCGGGCCAATCGTGCCGACAACGAAGCAGCCAGTCAGGCAATGGCCAGCGCCGGGATCGAGTTTGTCGATTCACCAGATGAAGTGATTACCCAATGGCGCAACGTTGCCAGCGTGTTGATTAAAGAGATGCAGCGGGATGGGGAAATTTCGGCCGAGTTGTATGGCCGCTTGCAGACGTTGCTTGAGCAGTATCGCAACGGTCAGGTTTCTGCGAACAAATGAACCCCCCGGACAAGAACATTGTGCAGCGCTTGCGTGACATCTGCACGGTCTGTGAAGATAGTCTGCTTCTACTGATTCTGTTCACAATGATCGGGCTCGGCACCATGCAGATTGTGCAACGGAATATTTTCGGCACCAGTTTTGTCTGGACTGATGAATTGCTCCGACTGCTGGTTCTGTGGCTGGCGATGGCCGGTGCCGTCGCTGCCAGTCGTGACGATCGACACATTGTCATCGATCTCCTCTCCCGGTTTCTCAACGACAAGCACGCCTTGTCG
>JAUVAJ010000237.1 GCA_030591795.1 Desulfuromonadales bacterium
ACGAAGGTTGTGGATTGTGGACCCAGCATACATAGCTCCTTGGCTGATATTGCATATCCGTGACTTTATAGCATTAAACCCCCGTTCCTTCAAGCACTTTTCCGCTTCTGGCCTTTGTGCTAAAGAAACGACAAAGGTCTCCGGCGTAAGCCGGAGACCTTTGATTATTCAGGAATTAACCAGTTACCGGTTTTCAGTCCTTTTTACCGCAGTCGGCTTGCATCTCGGCCAACTTCTTATACAGGTCAAACCGCGTTGCCGTCTCTTTGGTCTGCTCCTTCATCAAGCGCTCAGCCACTTCCGGCTGCATCTTCTTCAGTACGCGATAACGGTTCTCATTGTAAGCGTACTCTTCGAAGGCGATCGTCGGCTCCTTGCTGTCGAGCTGCAGCGGGTTTTTGCCCTGAGCGGCCAGTCGCGGATCGTAGCGGAACAGCGGCCAGTGACCACTGTTGACAGCCTTCTTACATTGATCAACCGCGGTTGTCATGTCGATTCCGTGCGCGATACAGTGGCTGTAAGCGAGAATGATCGACGGTCCGTCGTACGAATCAGCTTCGATCATTGCCTTAACCACCTGACCCGGGTTAGACATAGCAACCTTGGCGACATAGATGTTGCCGTAGGTCATGCAGATCATGCCGAGGTCTTTCTTCGGCATTCGTTTGCCGCCAGCGGCAAACTGAGCGACTGCGCCGATCGGGGTAGCCTTGGACGCCTGGCCGCCGGTGTTGGAATAAACCTCGGTGTCGAGGACCAGTACGTTGACGTTCTCACCTGAAGCGAGGACGTGGTCGAGACCGCCATAGCCAATATCGTAGGCCCAGCCATCACCACCGTGGATCCAGACCGATTTTTTGACCAGGTAGTCGGCGACCGATAGCAGGTTTTTGCTGTCGTCATCCGGACACTTGGCGAGGGAAGCCTTAAGCTTGGCGACACGGCCACGCTGAACTTCGATTTCTTCTTGGCTGTCTTGAGTTGCTTTCTTGATCTCGTCCATCAGGCCGAGGCTGTCTTTACAACCTTTGCAGTCGCAGGCAGCGAGTTTGTCGAGCAGCTCAAGCGCATACTCGTTGAACTTGTCGATGGTCAGACGATAGCCGAAACCGAACTCGGCGTTGTCTTCGAACAATGAATTGCTCCAGGCTGGTCCGAGACCGTCCTTGCGGGGTGACCACGGTGTGGTCGGCAGGTTGCCACCGTAGATCGACGAGCAGCCAGTTGCGTTGGCGACGATCATGCGGTCACCGAACAGCTGCGAACAGAGCTTGACGAACGGGGTCTCGCCGCAACCTAAACAGGCGCCGGAGAATTCAAACATCGGCGGCAGCAGCTGGCTTCCCTTGAGGGTGGCACGATTGATCAGCGCCGGATCGGTGTCAGGCAGCGCCAGGAAGAATTCCCAGTTCACAGACTCTTGCTCACGCAACGGCTCCTGGGGTGACATGTTGATCGCCTTGTGGTTCTCAACCGTTTTGCTCTTGACCGGGCAGTTATGCACGCAGGCACCGCAACCGGTACAATCCTCAGGAGAAACCTGCAGCGAGTATTTCTTGCCAGCCATCTCTTTACCTTTGGCGTCGCAAGATTTGTAAGTAGCCGGAGCCCCTTTGAGGTCAGATTCTTCGACGATCTTCATCCGGATAACTGAGTGCGGGCAGACAAAGGAGCAGATGCCACACTGGATGCAAAGTTCCTCATCCCAGACCGGGATATTTGTTGCGATGTTACGTTTCTCGTATTTGGCGGTACCGGTCGGGAAGGTACCATCGTCCGGCATCGCCGAGATTGGCAGATGCTCACCAACGGCGTCAATAATTGGTCCGACGGTCTGCTTGATGAAGTCAGGTTGATCAGCTTTAATGACTGAAGAGATCTTGACCTTGCTGGTCACGGCAGCCGGAATAGTAACCTCATGAATATTATTGGCACCGGCGTCGACCGCTTCGAAGTTCATGTTGACGACCTTCTCGCCGGCTTTACTGTACGATTTGACGATAGCGTCCTTGATCTCTTTTTCCGCCAGAGTGAAGTCGATAATATTGGAGATCTTGAAGAAGGCGGTCTGCATGATGACGTTGATGCGGGAACCAAGGCCGATTTTTTCGCCAAGGTGGATACCATCAATAACAAACAGTTTCATCTTTTTGTCGATAAGTTGTTGCTGGGTCTCCTGCGGCAGGTGATCCCAGGTTGCATCGGCATCGACCGGTGAGTTGATCAGGAAGGTTGCGCCTTCTTTCGCCTTGGCCAGCAGGTCATAGCGGGCGAGGAAGGAGAAATTGTGGCAGGCGATAAAGTCAGCCGAATCGATCAGGTAAGGCGAACGAATCACATCTTTGCCAAAGCGTAGGTGACTGGTGGTCATGCTGCCAGCTTTCTTCGAGTCGTAGACAAAGTAGGCCTGAGCATTATTGTCGGTATTTTCACCAATGATTTTGATCGAGTTTTTGTTGGCACCGACGGTGCCGTCAGAACCGAGACCGAAGAACATCGCCTCATAGGCGTTGCTCTCCACTTTGTAAGCCGGATCGAACTCGAGGCTGCGGCCGGTGACATCATCCTTGATACCAACGATGTAATGGTTCATCGGCTTGGCTGCGTCGAGGTTGTCAAAGACCGCCTTGACCATCGCCGGGGTGAATTCGTAAGAGCCCAGACCGTAGCGACCGCCGACGATAGTCGGATAGCCTTTAAAATCGTACTGGCCGTCAGACATTGCCTCGCCGATCGCGGTGCGGACGTTGAGGTACATCGGCTCGCCCATGGCGCCCGGCTCTTTGGTGCGGTCGAGAACAGCAATTTTCGTTACTGTTTTAGGAATCGTTTTGGCAAACTCCTCGGTCAGGAATGGCAAGAACAAGCGAACCTTGAGCAGACCAACCTTCTCGCCCTGAGCAGTGAGATGCTCGACCAGCTCGTGTGCTGTTTCGCAGCCGGAACCCATCATGACGATAAGTTTTTCGGCATCAGGGGCACCGACATAATCAAACAGGTTGTACTGGCGTCCGGTCAGTTTGGCAAATTTGTCCATCTGTGCCTGAACAATATCGGGAACCTTGTCGTAATAGGTGTTGACCGTTTCCCGCCCCTGGAAGTAAACGTCCGGGTTCTGTGCGGTACCACGTATGACTGGATGATCCGGCGACAGGGCGCGACCACGGTGGGCGCGAACCAGCTCGTCACTGATCATATGCCGCATATCGTCCATGGTCAGCTCTTCAACCTTTTGCACTTCGGACGAAGTCCGGAAACCATCAAAGAAATGCAGGAAAGGTATGCGCGACTCAAGGGTCACGGCCTGAGCGATCAGGGCGAAGTCCATGACCTCCTGAACATTGTTGGAACAGAGAAGGGCCCAACCGGTGGAACGGACCGACATGACATCGGAGTGATCACCGAAAATCGACAGCGCCTGTGCCGCGATGGCCCGGGCCGATACATGAAAGACGGTCGGGGTCAATTCCCCGGCGATCTTGAACATGTTCGGGAGCATCAACAGCAGGCCCTGGGAGGCAGTAAATGTAGTAGTCAGTGCGCCGGTTTGCAGGGCACCGTGCACCGCACCGGCCGCACCACCTTCAGACTGCATTTCGACCACTTTGGGCACCGTGCCCCAGATGTTCTTTTCACCGACAGCACTCTTGGCGTCGGAGATCTCTCCCATCACTGAGGACGGGGTAATCGGGTAGATAGCAATTACCTCGTTGGTTGCATGCGCCACATGCGCTGCCGCGGTATTGCCGTCAATGTTTACCATTTTTCGAGACATTCTCTTCTCCTTAGTTGCAGTTTTGTTCCGTTTGAAACCAGAGTCAGAAGTATATGTAGTTTGGATCTGTTATTAATTACAAGTCTTGTCGGCCTTGAACGGCACGGCTGACGGTCGCTTCATCAACATACTCAAGATCACTTCCCATCGGGATGCC
>JAUVAJ010000103.1 GCA_030591795.1 Desulfuromonadales bacterium
CTGAGTTTATCGGTCGTTTGCCGGTTGTCGCAACACTTGAAGAACTCGATAAAGATGCTCTGGTGCAAATCTTGACCGAACCGAAGAATGCTCTGGTCAAACAGTACAAAAAACTGTTTGACATGGAGGATGTGAACCTGAAATTTACCGACGGTGCGTTGCTGGCGATTGCTCAGGAAGCTCTTAAACGCAAGACTGGTGCCCGTGGACTCAGGTCTATTATTGAAAATGCGATGCTGGATGTAATGTATGATATCCCGTCACAGGACAGGGTCCAGGAGGTTGTAATCAACGAAGACGTGATCTACAATCAGGCGGCACCGATTGTTGTTTATGAGGTTGCTAAATCGGCCTGATGCACATCACCCTGACCCGGAACGATATATAAAATATGTCTGATATTGCCGATTATTCTGAACTTCAATCCTGTGCAGTTTATCCACTGTTGCCATTGCGGGATATTGTTATTTTCCCAAACATGGTCACACCCCTGTTTGTCGGACGACCGCGTTCTATTCATGCCTTGGAACAGGCAATGGAAGGGAATAAACTCGTTTTTTTGACGACGCAGAAAGATCCGAAAATCGATGACCCTATCGAGGATGATATCTATCAGGTCGGGACGATTGGGCATATTGTTCAGTTGTTGAAACTGCCGGATGGCACAATCAAGGTTCTGATTGAAGGTAAGCAACGCGCCCGGATCTCCACCTTTGTAGATCAGACTGAATCGTTGCAGGCCGAAGCGGTGCTGGTCGATGAGGTCGAGTCCGGTTCAAGTGAAAACGAAGCGCTGATGCGCGGCGTCAGTAATGTTTTTGAAAGTTACATCAATCTGAGCAAAAAAGTACCGGCCGAGGTTATGTCTTCGATTTCCGGTGTTCAGGAGCCTGGTCGTCTCGCCGATCTGGTTGTCGCACACCTTCAGGTCAGCATTGCTGACCGGCAAGAAATTCTTGAAGCGTTTGAACCAGAAGAGCGGCTGGAGAAACTACTCGCTCTGCTTGAACGGGAAGTCGACATTCTGCAGATTGAGAAAAAGATTCGAAGCCGGGTCAAACGCCAGATGGAGCGCAGTCAGAAAGAGTATTACCTGAATGAGCAGATGCGTGCAATTCAGAAGGAGCTTGGCGACAAGGATGAGCTGAAGCAAGAACTGCTTGAAATTGAAGAAAATATTCAAAAGAAAAAGATGTCGAAAGATGCGACAGAAAAGGCTGAAGCCGAACTGCGCAAGCTGAAGATGATGTCGCCGATGTCGGCTGAGGCGACCGTTGTCAGAAATTATCTCGATTGGCTTTTGGCAATCCCCTGGCGTGAGCGTTCCAAGGCACGGCTTGATGTTGATAAGGCTGAGGCGATTCTCGAAGAGGATCACTACGGCCTTGAAAAGGTCAAAGAGAGGATCGTTGAATATCTCGCAGTTCAGTCTCTTGTTAAAAAGCTGAAAGGACCAATTCTCTGTTTGGTTGGTCCACCCGGTGTTGGTAAAACTTCGCTAGGTCGTTCGGTTGCCCGTGCCTTGAATCGTAAATTCGTCAGAATCTCTCTTGGTGGTGTGCGTGATGAGGCTGAAATCCGTGGTCATCGTCGTACCTACATCGGTGCCATGCCCGGAAAAATCATTCAGGGTCTACGCAAGGCCGGGGTAAAAAATCCGGTTTTCTTGCTCGACGAAGTTGACAAGATGAGTACCGATTTTCGTGGTGATCCATCATCAGCTCTGCTTGAAGTCCTCGACCCTGAGCAGAATTCTACATTCGGCGATCATTTTCTCGATGTTGATTATGACTTGTCGCAGGTTTTGTTTATTGCTACGGCCAATACTCTGCAGTCTATTCCGGCACCGTTGCATGATCGGATGGAGATCATCCGGATTGAGGGGTACACCGAAGAGGAAAAACTTAATATTGCCCGCAAATATCTTCTGCCTAAACAGTTGGCTGCGCATGGTCTAAAACCAGACCAAGTGACTGTAGTTGATGAGGCGTTGTATGAAGTAATTCGCCGCTATACGCGTGAGGCTGGTGTCCGTGGCCTTGAGCGGGAGTTGGCCAATATTTTCAGAAAACTTGCCAGAGACTTGGTGAAAGTGCGTAAGGCTACCCCAGATAAAGCATATTGTGTCGACTTTGCCAGTATAAAAGAACATCTCGGCGTGCCACGCTTCCAGTATGGCACTAAAGATAATGAAAACCGCATCGGTATGGCGACCGGTCTGGCATGGACTGAAGTGGGCGGAGAGTTGTTGAATATTGAGACTGCGATCTTGACCGGTTCCGGGAAATTGACTGTAACCGGTAAATTGGGCGAGGTGATGCGAGAGTCAGCTTCGGCAGCATTGAGTTATATTCGATCACGGTGGCAACAGCTCGGTCTGGAAGAAGATTTTTACCAGAAGATTGATATCCATATTCATGTCCCTGAAGGAGCTATTCCGAAGGATGGGCCTTCCGCAGGGATAACTATGGCGAGTGCTCTGGCTTCAGCATTGACCGGACGACCGATAGATTGTGGTATTGCCATGACTGGTGAGATAACTCTACGTGGTAGCGTTCTGCCAATTGGTGGATTGAAGGAAAAGCTTCTTGCCGCAAAAAGAGCTGGAATTACTAGGGTTTTGATACCTGCAGAGAATGAAAAAAATCTCGAAGAAATTTCTGAACAAATCTTGAAAGATATTGAAATCAAGGTTGTTTCTCACGTAGATGAAGTGTTAGAGTATGCGCTCTCGATAAGTTTGCCGTTGTCGTCTACTGGCGCCGAAAAAAAATCTGATTCAGAGCAGACGACTCAAGTGCATCATTAACGTAAATTGCTAAATAATTGCTTGACACTGTTTTCTTAAATTTGATATAAATAGCGCGTTTTCAGCAGGGCTTTTCCTATTAATAATTACATGGAGGTACGTTGTGACTAAGGCTGATCTTGTAAACTCAATGGCAGAAAAAGCTGGCCTCAGCAAAGCTGACGCCGAGAAGGCACTTAAAGGTTTTTGCGATGCAATTACTGACGCTCTGAAAGCCGGTGAGAAGATTTCTCTGGTTGGTTTTGGTACCTTCAGTGTAAGCGCACGCGCTGCACGGACTGGTCAGAATCCACAGACTGGTCAAAAAATTCAGATCCCGGCTTCCAATGCTCCGAAATTCAAGGCTGGTAAAGCATTGAAGGACGCAGTAAATTAAAGCGTAGTTTCTGAACGTTTACAGATTTGAAAACAGGGAATGGTGGTACCTGCCGTTTCCTGTTTTCTGTCTTTGGGGGCTGTAGTAGAGTCGGTTACAACGCCGGCCTGTCACGCCGGAGGTCGCGGGTTCGAGTCCCGTCAGCCCCGCCATTTACATACAAAATGGGCGAATAGCTCAGCTGGGAGAGCATCGGCCTTACAAGCCGAGGGTCACAGGTTCGAGCCCTGTTTCGCCCACCATTAGAAGGGGCTGTAGTAGAGTCGGTTACAACGCCGGCCTGTCACGCCGGAGGTCGCGGGTTCGAGTCCCGTCAGCCCCGCCATTGTAAGAACAAGAAAAGGTGAGCCATTGTGCTCACCTTTTCTTGTTCTTATTGATTGACTTGGCAAGGTTAGCTCCGGTAGCATGTGGCGCTACAGTTAGCATTCGGAACAATTCTTCTACGCGCCAAAATATAACATTCCCGTTTCATTAATTTGCCATTTGTTACGATTGGTTCCGAGATTTAAGAATTTGATATTAAAACCCAATACATGCTGGAGATGCTGAACATGTCAACACGTATAATTAAAATAAGCACTGTTTTCTTGGCTCTTATTGTTACGCTTTTCGTCGGCAGCAATGCTGTTGCTGACAACACAATTGTTGCCAAGGTCGGCAATGTGCCGATTACGATTTATGAACTGAATCGTCAACTGCAGAAGTTGATTCCGCTGGCCAGCAGTTATCATAGCGGTGTGTCAAAAGAGAAGATTGCTGAATTGCAGGAAGAGGCGCTCGCTGATCTGATTGAGCAGGCATATATGGTTCAGTACGCCTTTGATGAAGAGATCTCCGTCCCCAAAAGTGATGTCGATGCTTTACTTGAACCGATTGCCAGCCGTTTCGACAGCACTGATGCTTTTGTTGCCGCGTTGGGCGGTGAAGGGGTTGATGGAATCAGGGCCGCAATTTTTCGCCTTCTTTTGGCGCAAAAAGCGCTCAAGGTTGCAGTTGAAGAGCGGGTGGCGGTGGATGAGGCAGCACTGCAGGCAGATTTTGAAAAGAATAAGCATAGATACATGCGACCGCGGCAATTTCGTGCGAGCCATATCCTGATCAAGGTCATGCCGGAGATGAACGCCGAAGAAAAAGCCGAAAAAGATAAGCTGGTAAACGATCTATACGAAAAAGCTGTAGCTGGAGAGGATTTTTATGACCTCGCCTACTACAATTCCGAAGATAAAACCCGTATGGTCGGTGGTGATATCGGCGTTTTCCATCTTGGCCAGGCTCAACCGGAAGTTGAAGCGGCCATTGTAAAGATGAAGGTTGGCGAAATATCCAAACCTGTCCAGACCTTCTACGGCTATGAAATTATCAAATTGACCGAGGATTCGCCAGCATCGCAACTGACCTTTGCTGATATGCGCGAAAAACTGATGGCAAATGAGCATAAGAAGCAATATGACCGCCTGAAAGCTGACTGGTTGGCCAGCTTGAAAGAGGCCTACAAGGTTGAACGGCTGATCGCCAAGTGAAACTGTTTACACTGTCTTGCCGATTTCTGTTAGTGACAGGTGTCCTGTTGCTGACGGCATGTGCTACTCCGGTGTTAGAACCGGGCGACTGGCAAGATGCGTCACTTGTTCGTGTGTGGCCTGAGTCACCGCAGACTCCACGGATCAAACTCTTGCGCATGATTGGCAGTGAGACAGATTTGCGTGATGGTGACGAAGGGCGGTTCTTTGCCTGGCTGTTCGGCGAAGCCGCAGGCCAATTGCCTCTGGTGTCACCCTATGGGATTGCTGCTGACGGCAAGGGGCGCGTGTGGGTTGCGGATCCGGCGGGCTCTGTGGTTCATATGTTTGATCTGGCCGACAAAAATGTCGACTATATATCCCAGGTGGGCAAAGACCGTCTGGTCTCTCCGGTCGGCCTGGCGTATAATCCGCGTCTGAATCTGTTTTATGTCTCTGACAGTGTTCTGAAGCGTGTCTTTATTCTCGATACCGAGGGTTCTCCAGTTGGCGAGATAATTTTGCCTGATGGTTTCGGTCGTCCAGCCGGTTTGGCTGTCGGACCCGCAGACAATGTTTTTATAGCCGATGTTGCAGCCGGTAAAGTTGAACAGTTTTCTTCTGCTGGTGAGCATCTCCGCTCTGTTTCAAGCGCAGTTGGTGACGGCGTATTATTCAACCATCCGACTAACGTTGCAGTAGATGCTGCTGGGCGCCTTTATGTGACGGATTCGATGAACTTCCGGATAGAGGTTCAATCGCCACAAGGCGAGTTGCTTAAAGTGATCGGCGCCCTCGGTGATAAGCCCGGGGGGTTGGCTCGGCCACGTGGGGTTGCGGTCGACTCGGAAGGCCATATTTATATCGTAGATGCGGCATTTGACAATGTTCAGATATTCGATATAGCGGGAAGGCTGTTGCTGTACTTTGGTCAGCCCGGCAAAACCGGTGGTGAATTTTGCTTGCCAGCCGGTATTTTCATTGATCAGGCAGATCGCATTTATCTGTCAGAGTCTTGTAATGGCCGGTTTCAGATATTTCAGTACCTTAGAACAGCAGATTAAGTTACTACAGGATAGTTTATTGCCCGATTTTGGTGTTTTTATTGCATAACATTCAAGGGTTTGTTAGTGGTTTTATCAGTACTCAGGAGCAGGAATGCTTTCGAACGACATTTTGCAGTGCAGGTTTATGAACGCAGTTTGTAAGATCAGTGCGGCATTTATTGTGCTGTTGCTTATCTGGGTAGTGCCGTGCAGTGCTGTGCCGCAGAAACTTGGAGCGAACGCCGGAGCCAACAATCATCCGCACAATCTGTCAAATCTCAGTACAGCTGCCATGAAAGCACTCCCTACTGAAACTGATCAAATATGTATTTTTTGCCACACACCGCATAGTTCATCCTCTGATGGTCCGCTGTGGAACCGTACCGATCCTCTCGGTCCGAGCGGCGATGGCTCATTCCCGCTCTACGGTTCTCTTTCTGGTCGAGACACTGAGATATCGATTGACGACACCCTGGACGCTGAATACGGCGGTGCGTTTGAATATCCGAACGGCACCTCACGGCTTTGCCTGTCCTGTCATGATGGGGTGACGGCTATAGGTGAGGTTATCAATGGCGGCTGGTCCGGTCCCGGTATTGCGACTTCGATCGGGACCATGTCGGTAACCGGCACCATCGACCTTGATGTCTCACATCCGATTTCATTTGTTTATAATGACACCGTGCGCCTCTTTATTGAAGCAAATCAAACTGGTGCCTCTGGCCAGTACACGATTCCTGCGCTCGATTCCGGTTATCTGGAAAAAGGCAACGATGGCAAGTATCGTGTGCAGTGTACCTCCTGTCATGATCCACATCTTGATACTGCTAATGGCACTTATACATTACCTATGTGGCGAGGCTATACGACTGATCTCAGTGAAGATGCTGACTATGA
>JAUVAJ010000199.1 GCA_030591795.1 Desulfuromonadales bacterium
AGCTCCGGCGGCGTTGCTCAAGCAGGGCCTCGCCTTTGGCGCCCTCGGAGAGAAGGCCACGGAAAAAGCGTTACTGAAAAAAGTGGTGGCTGAATATCCGAAAAGCCCCGAGGGTAAGAAAGCTAAATTGTTGCTGAAGAAGAAATAAGAAATTGCTACTTTTTCAATACTGCAAAAGAGCAGGCTAACCTCAACCTAGGTGGCCTGCTCTTTTTATTTGCCGGGTGCTTGTATTTTGTTGCTTTTGTTTGGCTATTTGGCTATATTGCCAAATAGATTGAGGAGACGAGCATGTATCAGAGACGTAAAAATATACTCGAAGCCCGTGCCCGGGTGCTTAAGGCGATGGCGCACCCGAGTCGATTGTTCATTCTCGAACAGCTTGAAATGGGCGAACGCTGCGTATGCGATCTGACCGAACAGATCGGGGTTGATGTCTCAACGGTTTCGAAACATCTGTCGGTGCTCAAGCAGGCCGGTATTGTTCAGGATGACAAGCGTGGCAACCAGGTATTCTACAGGTTGCGGGTGCCATGTATTTTGAATTTTTTCGGCTGTGTTGAATCGGTGCTGGAAGAACAGGCCAAGAGCCAGCTCGCCGGTCTTGCTGACGGAACGTCTAGTTGAGTTCTGTTTTTTTCTTAAGTATTTGGCCATTTGGCCAAAAAGCCATAGATGGTGATGAGTATGAACTGGAAAACTGAATGGAAGCCGTTGGCGGCAATTGTTGCGATATTTGTCGGCTGTTACTACCTGCCGGTCGACTGGTTGCAGCAATCGCCAAGGCTGGAGAATGCTCTGTGGGAAGCGTTGCATCTGGTCAAGTGGTATGCGCAGGAGCATGTGCTACTTTGCCTGGTTCCGGCATTTTTTATTGCCGGTGCGGTCGGGGTTTTTGTCAGCCAGGCGGCGGTCATGAAATATCTTGGCCCGAAGGCGAACAAGTTGCTGGCTTACGGCGTCGCCTCGGTTTCCGGCGGTATTCTGGCGGTCTGCTCCTGCACTATTCTGCCGCTGTTTGCCGGCATCTATCGAATGGGCGCGGGGCTCGGCCCGGCGAGCGCCTTCCTCTATGCCGGGCCGGCCATCAATATTCTGGCGATTGTGCTTACCGCTGCGGTGCTCGGCCCCGAGATGGGCATCGCCCGGGCGATCGGTGCGGTGAGCTTTTCGATCATCATCGGCCTGTTGATGCACTTCTTCTTCCGGCGCGAAGAGTTGGCCAAGATCGAAGCCGCTGCGGCGATGCCCGAACCGGAAGTTGCCCGTCCCCTGTGGCAGAACGCTCTGTTTTTTGCCAGTATGGTCGGGATTCTGGTATTTGCCAACTGGAGCAAGCCGGCCGAAGCGAGCGGCTTGTGGCAGGCAATCTATCTGGCAAAATGGCCGATTACCGGCCTGTTCGCCCTGGCACTGGCCATGATTCTGGTGGCCTTGTTCAAAATTAATAAGTGGCGCATGTTGGTGGCTGTGACTCCGGCTGTGGCTCTGGCTTTCATTTTCCCGCAATATCCGGCGTTAGCCTTTGTCGCAGCGACCATAGCTTTGTCGATATTGATCGCATCAGCCCGCGATGATGACGGGGAGTTGCAGGAATGGTTCGGGACCAGCTGGGATTTTGCCAAAAAGATCCTGCCGCTGTTGCTGCTCGGGGTGCTGATTGCCGGCGCCCTGCTCGGTCGTCCAGGCCATGAAGGGTTGATCCCACCGCAGTGGATCGCTGGTCTGGTCGGCGGCAACTCTCTATGGGCTAACCTGTTCGCCTCGGTGGTTGGCGCTTTTATGTACTTTGCAACTCTGACCGAGGTGCCGATCCTGCAGGGGCTGATCGGTGCCGGCATGGGCAAGGGTCCGGCTTTGGCCCTGTTGTTGGCCGGCCCGGCCCTGAGCCTGCCGAACATGTTGGTGATTCGCTCGGTAATGGGCACGAAGAAGACCGTGGTTTTCGTACTGCTGGTAATCGTTATGGCGACGATCTCCGGCCTTATATATGGAGCAATTTTCGCTTAAGCAGAAATTGCTTACGAACAAAGGAGGCAACAGATGAAGAAGATACACATTCTCGGTACAGGTTGTGCTAAATGCAACGACTTGGAAGTGAACGCCAAACAAGCCGTAGAGGAGTTGGGCGCAGACTTTGAATTTGTAAAGGTGACCAATCTCAACGACATCATGACCTTCGGCTGTATGACGACACCGGGTCTGGTAATAGATGGTCAACTGGTTGCGCAGGGCAAACTGCTCAAGCCGGAGCAGATCAAAAAACTGATCGCTGGATAATTGAGAATTAAGCAATAGTCAGGGATATTATTATGCAGAAAATAAAATTTATATTAGTTGTACTAACCGGCATATTGGCCGGCTTCACTTCTTCTGCGCTGGCTGCCGAGCCGGTCAGCCTGGAGAGTTACCTGCTTGACTACAGCTATGCTTCGCGTAAGGCGATGAAAGCGAGCAGTGAACAGGCGCTTGATCTGCTGGAGGATGGCAAAGCGGTTTTGGTGGATATTCGCTTTAAGGAAGAGCAACAGGCCTGGGGCGTGAACTTTGGCGTGAAGATACCACTCAGTGAGCTGCCGAAGCAGGTTAAACATCTGCCGAAGGATAAAATTATCATCACCGCCTGTCCGCATAAGGATCGGGCGATCATTGCCATGGTTTACCTGCGGACTCAAGGCTTCGATGCCCGCTATCTGACCGATGGCCTGATTGGTCTGGCTGAGAATCTGCGTGGCGAGGACGCGTTGTATTTTATGGATCTGCTGCAGCAGACGCAGCAGTGACTGGTTTAGCTACCCGGTTTTTCAGTCCGTATTATGTTCGCGATGCTTGTGTTTCACGGCTCGCTTGACCATCTTGCCGAAGCTCTTTTCCTTGCGGCGCTTCTGCTCCAGCGTCTCGGCGGTCCGTTCCTGTTCGGCGCGAAGCTTGTGATAATTAGCCAGCCGCCGGGGGTCAAACTCACCTCGGTCTTCGGCCGCTGCGACGGCGCAACCGGCTTCGCCCTGATGCCGGCAATCGTTGAACCGGCAGCCTTTGGCAACCTCTTCGATCTCAACAAACAGAGTGGCAACCCCTTCCTCACATCCACCGAGCTGCAATTCACGCATCCCGGGGCTATCGAGCAGCAGACCGCCGTCGGGCAGCAGGTGCAGTGAGCGGGCGGTAGTAACATGTCGCCCCTTGGCATCGAGCTCGCGAATCTCCCCGGTCGCTTGCACCGCATCGCCGATCAGGGTATTGACCAAGGTTGATTTGCCAACTCCGGACGAGCCGACCAGGGCGACAGTCTGCCCTTTGCTGCACCAGGGGTTGAGTGCTTCGATGGCCATAGGATGTTTTGCATTGACCGCTATTATCGCCATTCCTGGCCGCAAAATTTCAGCCTGAGCGCAAAAATCTTCTACTGTATCCGACAGGTCAATTTTGGTCAGAACCAACACCGGGTCAACCCCGGCATCGAGAGCCAGGGCCAGATAGCGTTCAATCCGCGACAAGTTAAAATCCTGATTACACGAGGTGACCACGAACAGGGTGTCAACATTGGCCCCCATCAACTGTACCTTGGCCTCCCGGCCCGAGGCCATCCGTTTGAACAGACTGGTCCGCTCCAGCAGGCGGAGTGGCTCACAGGCAGCATCCAGTAACAACCAGTCACCAACCGTTGGTAATTCAGAAACAGTCCGGCCAAGCCAACCGATCGGCAATGTCGCCTGTTGATGACCGGTTGCGCCGACCACATCGAGCAGATGCCGGTTGAGACCGAACACCCGCACCGGTGTCGTTGTCTCCCATTCATCGAGACTCAGTTGTTGCTGAAAAAAATGTGACCAGCCTAGGTCGGTCAGGGTAAGGGGGGTGTCAGACATTATAGTTCCAGTAAAAGTTCATGAGCGACTTTACATTCGACAGCTAGAGACTGTCAATAACTGCCTTAAGCACAAAGAACAAGAGTTGCACAATCAGCATTTATAAGGGAGACTTTCAATAAGCACACGTCCCTGTGGAGACATGACCATGAAACAATATTGTCTTGCCCTTTTTATACTTATGATCATCACTACCCCGCTTGACGCCGCACCGATCCTCTCCGGCGACCGCGCCGTGCCGGTCGCAGCCAACAACGGCATGGTTGTCACCAGTCATACCGTAGCGACCGAAGCCGCGCTGAAGGTTCTGGAACAAGGCGGCAACGCCATCGATGCTGCGGTCACTGCCGGTTTTGTTCTGGCTGTCACCCAGCCGCGCTCAGGTAATATAGGCGGCGGCGGGTTCATGTTGATCTCATCGGAAAAGACCAATGAGGTCGTTTCAATCGACTATCGGGAGAAAGCTCAGGCGGCTGCCAGCCGGGATATGTTTCTCGATAAGAATGGCAAGGTTGACTCCGAATTATCCCG
>JAUVAJ010000210.1 GCA_030591795.1 Desulfuromonadales bacterium
ATGAAAACCGGGATACTACGATACTGTTTTTCCATAGCAAAAACATCTCTGACGAGGTTAAAGAATATCACAAGGAAGTTGTAGAGCTGTTGGATCTACAGCCCGGCTTGCAGGAGGTCAAGGTTACTTATGGCCTGATCCCGGCTGACAATAAAGAGATTTCGATGATGACTCGTTCCATGCTGCAGATCATGCTCGAACTGGCAACCCAGATCGATGTTCCTGAACAACACGTGACCGAGGGCCGCACCATCCCTTCGGTCAATGCTCAGGGTACGGCCAATGAAAAACTCGCGAAACTGATCAATATTCATAACAGTAAAACCAGACCGGATACAGCATTCACTGCTGTAAATTACCAGGATTACTGGTACTGGATAGATGACCGGGACTTCAAGTCGAAACGAACCTTCGCCTTCCTGATGATCCTGTTTTCCCTGACTGAAACAGGTAGCGATAAAGGGCTGCCGCTGGTGACGATTCCGGCTGGATAGCCATACAGACCCTTAAACACTACGATTGGAAACCTCTATGGTTGACCGTCTGAAGATCACCAGAAACTGGCTGCCGCGCTACACCGGAATGCCGCTGAAAAAATTTGGCGACTACATTCTGCTCACCAACTTCGGCCACTATGTCAACAAGTTCGCAGAGATGTTCGACTGCGCGATCCAGGGTGAGGATAAGCCGATGCAGGCGGCTACCAACAGTAACGGCCTGACCATTATCAATTTCGGCATCGGTTCGGCCAACGCCGCCACCATCATGGATCTACTCAGCGCCATACAACCAAAGGGGGTGCTGTTTCTCGGTAAATGCGGCGGGCTGAAACATTCGGCCGAGATCGGCCACTTCATTCTACCGAATGCCGCCATTCGCGGCGAAGGGACCAGCAACGATTATTTCCCCGCCGAGGTCCCGGCGTTGCCATCCTTCAAACTGCACAAATTTGTGTCCGAAAAGATCCTCGAGCATGGCCATGATTATCGCACCGGCGTGGTTTATTCGACCAATCGCCGGATCTGGGAGCATGATAAGGAATTTTTGCAGAAGCTTAAAAAGATGACCAGTATCGGCATCGACATGGAGACCGCGACCATCTTTATCGTCGGCCACTACAATATGATTGCCCGTGGTGCCCTGTTGCTGGTTTCAGATGTGCCGCTGACACCCGAAGGGGTAAAAACCGAGGAATCTGATTTGCTGGTGACCCAGAACTGGGCCAACACCCATCTGCAGATAGGCATCGATGCGATGACCGAGATTGGCGAAAAAGGCGAACGGATCAAGCACTTTCTGTATTAGCAAATCGAATCGGAAAGCTAGTGACAGGTTCATGTTAAAAGTAGCCTGCTCCCGTTTTTCTGATGGCTCACTCGTAACACCGTGGCACACTTTCTATGCCTTGACATGTGTCAACGCCCCCTATCCCCCTCCCGCTGACCTGACACAACACCCCACCGATCAAATTCTTCGATCCGGGCCGGTGCGTAAATACATGAAATTATTAGGCTGTTTATCGATACGTTAAAAAACGACATTTGATGGACATTTTTTGCTCTTTGCGCATGTTTTTTGCTTTGCCTTACATTACACATTACAACACATGTAAACGGAGCCAAAGTTTCTACCATGAACAGAATCACAAAAAACAAAGTGCACACCACCCTGGCGGGGAAACTGAACCAATCATATTTCCGCTGGATGTTCCAGGGACTTGTCTGCCTCGTCCTGGCTGCCATCACTCTTTTCGGTACTGCTGCCCTGCTTGATGCATCACAAGAACGCGAAGTGATCAGCAAAAAGAAGGAACTGCTAATCAGCAAGCAGCAAACCATTGAGGCCCATGAACAGACCATCGGTACACAGAGTCAGACTATCGATACGCAGAGCCAGTCCATCGAACATCTCGAAGGGGTCCTCTCGTATGCTCTCGGGCAGAACTATTCCGGTCAACCGCTCAACACCATGACCGTTACCGCGACCGCCTACACCGCCCGTGAGGAGGAGTGCAACAGCCAACCGTGGATCACCGCCAGCGGCACACCTTCCCGGGTCGGGGTGATCGCCGTCAGCCGTGACATCGAGCGAAACGGTATACGCCTCGGCGACCTGGTTATCATCAAGGGGATGGGGCTGTTCCGGGTTGAGGATAGGATGAACAAACGCTGGGAGAATCGCATCGATATCCTGCACGCCAATCTCAAGGCCGCCAGGCGCTTTGCCAAGCGTAAAGTCGAGATCATGTGGGTCGAACGACAGCAAACAGCAAACCGGGAGTCGAGCCGTCCGACGCCGCTCGGTTAGGCCTGCGGAAGAGTTCCAGGTTGGCAAGTCTTGTTTTCTCAGCTCACGATTAGCTACAGCTATGCTGAATTAAACCATCAACTCGCTAACGTTGTGAAAATGTAGTACATTATTAACTAGATAATTAATGTGCTATTTCTCAAGTCTTGTACTGTGAGCTTTCTCAAAAGATATGTACTGGATAAGACATGCAAGAGCACGTCCTCAATCAAAGTCTCTTCACCAACCCGATTGTCGCGATTGAAATAAGCGACGTCGAGGGTCGCATTACGCAAACCAATACCGCTTATCGTTCTCTGCTCGGCTACGACGAATCAGAACTGCTTGAGTTGTCACTCGACGACTTGTGTCATGGCGACGACATCGAACATGAAGGACATGAACGCCGCCGCCTGCTCGCAAACGATTGCGATCATCTTACCTTTCGTAAACGCTACCTGACCAAATCCGGCAACTTTATCTGGGGAGATACGACAACTACTGTTGTGCGTGATACAAACGGTGAGGAATCTTTCTTCTCATTAATCATCGATAAAACTGTCCAGCAGCGCCAGGAGTTACTACAGCACGGGCGGACAAGTGTTCTGGAACTGTTATACCGAAATCGCTCGATGCAGGAGGTCTGTACAGCGATCGTCAAGTCGATTGAGGCGGTGGAGGAAGGTTTGTTGTGCTCCATACTTCAACTTAATCATGTAACCGGCAGGCTCCACAAGATAGCTGCGCCGAGTCTCCCCGATTTCTACAATGAAGCTATAGAAGGGATGAAGATCGGCGAGGGTGTAGGTTCGTGCGGTGCAGCCGCCTTTCACGGCCAGCGGGTGATTGTCGCCGATATTCTTAACCACCCTAACTGGCAGCAGGCGCACAAGCTGATTGAAAAAACCGACCTGCGCTCCTGCTGGTCTCAGCCGATTTTCGACAGCGACGGCAAAGTTCTCGGTACCTTTGCCATCTACTACACCGAGCCACGCGAGCCGGGGCCATTTGAGCTCGAGCTGATCAACTCGGCCGCCGAGCTGACCGCCTTGACGATTAATCACAAGCTGACCCAGGCCGCCCTGCAAAAGAGCGATCAACTCAAGAGTGAGTTCATCTCGATTGCTGCCCACGAGCTGAATACACCGCTGGCGACGATCCTCGGCTATGTCGAACTGATGCGCCATACTAAGGAGTCTGGTCCGATTCCGGTGGAGAAAAGTGAGGAATATCTCGAAATGATCGACGACAAGGCCGAGGCCATGTCGCGGATCATCAACGATCTGCTCGATATCAGCCAGATCGAGGGGGGCCACAACCTTAGCCTCGATAAGCAACCGAAGCCGATTTGCAAGCTGTTGACCAATGTACTGGAGAATTTCAAGCAGAATTCACCAAATCATCAATTCAGTCTGCAATTCGATGACGGGATACCGGAGATTCTGACGATTGACGCCGGTCGGATCGTCCAGATACTAGAAAACTTACTCAGCAACGCCGTCAAGTACTCACCCGCCGGCGGAACAGTCGAACTGCTGGCTACGGCCAAAGGTGAACAATTGAAACTTGTCGTGATTGATCACGGCATCGGCATGAGCAGTGAACAACTCAATCGTATTTTTGAGAAATTCTATCGGGCAGACAACAGCAACACTTCAATCCAGGGCCTCGGCCTCGGCATGAGCATCGTCCGCGAGATCGTTGAAGCGCATGGTGGTCAGATCCGCGTCGACAGCGCACCAACTAGCGGCACCAAAGTTACCCTTTTAATACCTTTTTGCTGATATGCCCTTTTCAAAGCTCGCACTGACTAAAAACCACAGCATCACAACAAAAAAACCGCTCTTCGGTAGAGACCGAGCGGTTTGAGCCAAACGTTAACAATCGGGGAAATCAAGCCCCGGTTAAGCCGGTTTTTGCTCCTTCAATTCTTTGCCAACAGCATTTTCTCGTTGAGCTCCCTGCCGTAATCATGACCGCGCCTGACCATCTCTGTCATACC
>JAUVAJ010000323.1 GCA_030591795.1 Desulfuromonadales bacterium
AGCCGATCGGCGGCGCTTGGCGGATAGACAAAAACCTTCCGATTGTAACGCTTCTTCTCTTTGATCAAAGCCTGATCAACCGAGTCGATCCGATAGCAGGAGCCGAGCAACGCCACGCCCGGAACCTGATTGATCCGATCAATCTGTTCGATAAACAGCCGGGTCAATCCCTTGTCGGCAAAGGTCGGCGGCACCGCCCGCAAATTGCCGGGGCTCCACTCGTAATCACAGCCAGCGCGCGGGGCGAGCCATTCGCAATCAGAGATAAACAACACGCATGGTGCCTCGTGAATGGCGATATCAAACGCCTCCACCAGCTCTTCACCTTTACCGAGCATTTCCTGACCGGAAATATAGACAAAGGTAACCCCGGCCTCTTTGGCGCAGGCTTCAGCCAGCATGGTGATGCCGGTGCCGAGCGGCCCCCACAGCATTACGCCGGCCGGTAGACCGAGACCGTGATGAGCAATCATCTCCGGTTTTTTCAGCGGCAGGCAAACCATCTCCTTGAGAGTCTCCTTGACATCAGCATAACCACCGATATCATCCCAACCGAGAATCGGGTCCCGGACTTCATAAAAAATATGTTCGAGCTTTTTGTGCATGATTTTCAATCGACTCCGTTATAATGAGGGTCAGAACAGTTCGTGCAACGCCGTAATCTACAGCAACTACCATGCCACATACAAGCCGCAAATGCAGGAGGAGTCTATGCGTCAGTATCTACTTGCCATCGACCAGGGAACCACAGGCTCTACCGCTCTGCTGATTGATCGGGACTTGACCATCCGTGGCAAGACCACCGTCGACTTCCCACAGTACTTTCCGCAGCCCGGCTGGGTCGAACACAACCCTGAAGAAATATGGAGTTCCGTTGCTGCAGCGGTCGGTGGTGTTCTGCATGAATCGAGCATCCAGCCGACCGAAATTGCCGCTGTCGGCATCACCAACCAGCGCGAAACCGTCCTTCCCTGGGATCGACACTCCGGCCAACCGGCCGCCAACGCCATTGTCTGGCAATGCCGACGCACCAGCGATATCTGCCGGCAGATGCAGCAGGACGGCCTCGAAGACTTGTTCCACAGCCGGACCGGGCTGGTTCTCGACCCCTACTTCTCCGGTACAAAAATGCGCTGGTTGCTCGACAACGTAACCGGTCTACGACAGCGTACAGAGCAGGGAGAGATCGCTTTCGGCACGATCGATAGCTTCCTGGTCTGGCGCTTGAGCGGTGGCCAGGCACATGTCACTGACGTATCGAACGCCTCACGCACTCTGGCGATGGATCTGACAAGCCTCGACTGGGATGACGAACTTCTGTCGCAGCTCAAAATTCCACGCGAAGCTCTACCGGAGATCAAACCATCATCACACGTCTATGCCGAGACCCGTGGACTCAATTTTTTGCCGGACGGCATTCCGATCGCCGGGATGGCCGGAGACCAGCAGGCGGCTCTGTTTGGTCAGGCTTGTTTCGAGCCAGGGGAAGGGAAATGCACCTACGGCACCGGCGCTTTTTTACTGATCAACACCGGTGACCGACCGGTGCCGAGCAACAACGGCCTGTTGACGACCGTCGCCTGGCAGATAGGGAATCAGACCTGTTATGCCCTGGAGGGGAGCGCCTTTATCGCCGGGGCGGCCGTGCAATGGCTGCGCGACGGTCTCGGTCTGATCGACAGTGCGCCTGAAATCGAGGCGCTGGCCGCCTCGGTGCCGGACAGTGGCGAAGTTGTCTTTGTACCGGCACTGACCGGCCTCGGGGCGCCACACTGGAACGCCGAGGCACGTGGAGCCATCACCGGCCTCACCCGCGGCACCACCACCGCCCATCTGGCCCGGGCGACCCTGGAAGGGATTGCTCTACAGATCTATGATTTGACGCAAGCGATGGACGAGGATCGGGGCGAACCGTTGGGCCTGTTCAAGGTTGATGGTGGTGCATCAGAAAACAACCTGCTGATGCAGATGCAATCAGACTACCTTGGCGTTTCGGTCATCCGTCCGAAAACTGTCGAAACCACGGCCCTCGGCGCTGCCATGCTGGCCGGACTGGCGGTCGGATTCTGGTCAGGACTGGATCAATTGCGTGTACAGTGGCAGGAAGAGAGACGCTTTACACCACAAATTGCCGAGATGGAACGAACAGGGATACTGCAACGCTGGCAGAGTGCTATTGAGAATGTCCAGAAGTAACCGTCTCAGACAGCTGAAAATCTCACATCACCTGCAGAGGCGGCTCGTTCAGAGCAGCGATCTGTTCACGCAATTCAAGGATATGCTCGCCCCAGTAACGCGGGGTATTGAACCAGGGGAAGTGCCGAGGAAATGTCGGGTCGTCCCAGCGCCGGGCGAGCCAGGCGGTATGGTGCAGGATACGCAGAGAGCGCAACGCCTCGATTAACATCAATTCTCGCGGGTCGAAATCAAAAAACTCATTATAACCATCGACAATCTCGGCCAGTTGCGCCGTCTGTCTGGATCGGTCGCCGGAGAGCATCATCCAGACATCCTGGATTGCAGGCGCGGTGCGGGCATCATCCAGATCGACCAGGTTTGGAATATCATTACGCCAGAGGATGTTGCCCGGATGACAATCACCGTGCGTCCGGATGGTTCGCACATCGGGCAATAAAGCGAAGCGTTCCTCCACACCCTGCAACAGATCAGCACAGAGGGTGAGGTAATTCGCCTTGTATTCATCGAGAATGAACCGCTCACCAATCAATTCTACACTTGCATGACCAAACGTCTCGATATCCAGCTTCGGCCGATGGCTGAACTGGCTCGTCGCACCAATATTGTGAATTCGCCCGAGCAGTCGCCCCATAATCAGCAGATTGTCGAGATTGTCAAATTCCGGCGCATGCCCACCCTGCCGCGGATAGAGAGCAAATCGGTGGTCTTCGTAGAAGAACAGACTTTCGCCCTGCTCATCGGTAAGCGGCGCGACCACCGGCAACTCCTGCTCGA
>JAUVAJ010000279.1 GCA_030591795.1 Desulfuromonadales bacterium
ACCGACGCTTGATCTCTGTAGTCTTCTGGTCGCGGTTTGTCATAGGGTCTGCTTCAGATCGGGTCGGTTCATCGACCCGGCAGTATCAAATTGTGCAGTTTTCGGCATTGCTACGCAGGGCGGAGATTGTTTCAGCATAGTTATCAGCCTTGAAGACGGCACTGCCGGCGACAAACACATCGGCACCAGCCCGGGCGATTTTGCCGACATTATCGATCTTGACGCCGCCATCAACCTCCAGCTCGACATTCAAACCACGCGCGACGATCATTTCGCGCAGCGCTTCAATTTTCGGCAGACAGGCATCGATGAATGATTGACCACCAAAGCCGGGGTTGACCGTCATCACCAGCACCAGATCGAGATCATCGAGAATAGCTTCGAGGGTGTTGACCGGTGTTCCCGGGTTAATTGACACCCCGGCTTTTTTGCCGAACGACTTGATCAATTGTACCGTTCGATGCAGGTGCGGCACCGCCTCTTCATGCACAACAATGATATCGGCACCGGCCTCGGCAAACCCGGGAATATACAGATCCGGGTTTTCAATCATCAGATGCACGTCGAGCGGTTTTTGCGTCACTTTGCGCACAGCATCGACTACCAGCGGCCCGATGGTGATGTTCGGCACAAAATGCCCGTCCATGACATCGATATGAATGTAATCGGCACCGGCCGTGTCGATAGCGGTAATCTCTTCGCCAAGCCGGGAGAAATCTGCGGAGAGTATCGAGGGGGCAATCTTGATCATAGCTCTGATCCTGTCTGAAAGGGGATGTCTCTTTTTACCAGACTCAGCGACATCACCCAAGGAAAAAGGCAAAAGCGCCTAAACAAGGAAGGCAAACAGACTAAGTTGCCAAACAACTCGGCAATATTCATAGCAACAACCAGCGACACCTTTAAGTTGTCTTCAGCTAAGCCTATAAACGGAGACAATATATCAACATAACAACTACTTAGATTGTTTTTTCTTAACAAAACGGCCATGTTTTGTTATCTTTAACACTGTATGTCATTTTAATCAGGAGCGGCTATATGGACGCAATGAGCGTCAACGATCTGATTTTCGAATGCATCCGGGCCGTGGTTATGCTCGGCCTGCTGGCAGTCCTGTTTCTGCGCGGCCGTTTCACTTCGTTGAGCAAGCACCCGGGCTGGAAATTAATCCTGACCGGCTTTTGTCTGGTCACCGCCGCAACCCTGCTTGACATCACCGATGAAATACCCGGCCTGGAGAAGTATATCGTCATCGGTGACACTATCTATGAAGCCTTTCTGGAGAAGTTGCCCGGCTACCTGCTCGGATTTATCCTGATCCTGATTGGCTTCTACAAGATGGTTCCATCTCTGCAACACTCCGAAAAACATTTAGAAGCCCTGCACGAGAGCGAAGAACGCTTTCGGCAAATCTTCAATGCCAGTCCCGACCCGGTCATCCTCGCCCGATTTAGTGACGGAGCGATTATCGATGTCAGCCCGGCCTTTGAACAACAAACCGGCTTTCTCAAGCAGGAGGTTCTAGGCAAAAATTCAGCGGATCTCGGAATCTGGAACAACCCGAAATTAAGTAAAGCGTTTCGTGATCGACTGAGCGCCTTCGGCATGGTTGATAATCTTGAAGCTATCTTCCAGGTAAAAGATGACACCAGCAGACCAGGCCTGCTCTCTGCCCGCATCGTCAACCTCGCAGACGAAGAATGCATCCTGACTGTCATCCGCGACATCACCGTCATCAAAGAGGCGGAGCAGGCACTGCGTGAGGTCGACAAACTTCGCAGTGATTTCATATCGACTGCCGCCCATGAGCTGCGTACCCCATTGAGCGTTTTGATCGGCTACGCTGAGCTACTGACCACACCAGAGCACAGCGCTAACTTCACTGAAAAGAAAAAGTTGGAGTTCCTCGAAGAGATCAAGCAAAAAGGGCTGGTTTTAAGTCAGATAATTGACGGTCTGCTTGACATCAGCAAAATGGACACCGGTAATAAGTTCGATTTTAACTTCGAGCTGCTCGAACCAAATGGACTGTTGGCCAAAGCCTTAGGACAATGCCAGATACATGCTACCGAACATCGATTCCGTATCGATCTGTCACAAAGCAAAGGCCACCAGATCGAGTGCGATGATCAACGCATGTTACAAATACTGGAAAACCTGCTGAGTAATTCTGTTAAATATTCACCGGAGGGGAGCCTGATAACCCTGACCAGCACTGCTCAGCCGGACAGCTTTTCGTTCTCGGTTGCAGATGAAGGGGTCGGCATGAGCGAAGAGCAGATCACAAAGATTTTTGACAAATTCTACCGGGTCGACACCTCGAACACTGCAGTCGGCGGCCTCGGCCTCGGCATGAGCATCGTCAAGCAACTGGTCGAAGCAATGCACGGCTCGATCGCGGTCGACAGCACTCCGGGCCAGGGGACCTGCATCCGGGTCACTCTGCCGAATAAGCAGACCGTTTAACTCATCATAACTTCCTGAAACGTGCAGCAAAAAAAGCATCCATACCGTCATGCCGGTGCGGGTAGCTACGCAGAGTCCCCTGATCGGTCAACAAGTCCTGCCACCCGGCCGGTACCGTCTCGCGCAAGTCATCCAATACAAAACTAGAATGGGTCGCCAGAAAATCGGCCACCACGGCATCAGTCTCGCGTGCGGTAAAAGTACAGACCGAGTAAAGCAGATGTCCGCCGGGCTTAAGCAGTGGTGCCACCTGTTTAAGCATGGTCTTCTGCAGATCGGCGAGTTCAGCAACATCAACCGACGTCCGGTTCCAGCGGCTCTCCGGGTTGCGGCGCAACACCCCGAGGCCGCTGCACGGCGCGTCGAGCAGTATGCGGTCGACAGTTTCCGGCTCGATAAAATCAGGCGTTGCGGTCAGATCCCAGACACGCGGTTCAATCATCGTGCAGCCGAGACGTCCGGCGCCCTGTTCGATCAGTTCGACCCGATGCGGGTGTTTATCCAGAGCGATAATCCGGCTTCGGTTTTCAGTCAGTGCCGCCAGATGAGTGGTCTTGCCGCCAGGCGCCGCGCAGCCGTCGAGCAGGGTGTCACCCGGCTCAGCCCCGAGCAGGTGTGCCATCAACATACTCGCTTCGTCCTGCACCTGATACAGACCCGCTTCGTCACCCGGCAACCGCCCCTCACCCCGCTGTTCAATTATGACTCCTTCAGGGGCATAGCGAGTCGAGCGCGCCGTGTGGCCAGCTTGCTCAAGTTTCGCCAGATAGCTGTCGCGATCTGTTTTCAGACTGTTGACCCGCAGACTGTACGGAGCACCCAGCGCCAACGCTTCACCAAAAGCGATCGCTTCGACGTTCGGCAGCTGGCGCATCAACTCCTTGGCCAGCCAAACCGGCAAAGAACAAACATGTTGCAGATACGGGCGGGGAGTGTCCGGAGTTGGCCAGGGGATGGTCGCCCGTTCCCGATCGAGGGAACGCAGCACACCATTAACCAGACCGGAGACCCGATCGAGTCCGACCTGCCGCGCCAGATCAAC
>JAUVAJ010000078.1 GCA_030591795.1 Desulfuromonadales bacterium
TGGTGAGGTTGTCATCCGGCCGATGATGAATCTTGCCTTAAGTTACGATCACCGGATTATCGATGGTCGCGAGGCGGTCGGGTTTCTGCGTCAGGTTAAGGAGTATATTGAGGATCCGGAGGAGATGCTGCTGGAGATGTAGACGATTATTTTTACGTTAAGCCATAGGCCGATACCTGTAGCAGGTATCGGCCTATATTATGTCAATTTGTCAAGCTTGACCCTTTAATCTGCTTAATCGTAACTTGCACGAGTCTCTTCATCACCCATAGTCGGTGCGATAAGTGACTTCCAAGCGGGGCTCTCCCATGTCCCAAGAGAAGTATGTATATCAAGATACTTTTTCGGTATAGGGTGCGTGCCCACAACGACCTTGACCTCATAGCGTTTTTCAAGAAAGGCTTTGAAGGTATCGATATAGGGGCAGGGGGGATAGCCAACAACCATACCGGTAGCTAAGTGAATAACCTCTGCGCCATTATTCACCATCTCTTCGCCCGTATATTCTATGTTGCCACCAGGACAGCCATCGCACGTTGTAAAACCAACCAACTCAACTTCGGTGTCCGTGTATATGCTGAAAGCCCCCTCCTTGTTCCTCATCGCTCGGAAACACTTCCCGCCAGCACAGCAGCGGTAGCGATCACAGATAATGATTCCAATCTTTGTCTTTGAATTCATATCCATTCCTTTCAATGATTGATTGATCAATTATTACGCCATTTGCCTAAGTATAGGGTTGCCTAACGGCCTGATCTGAGCGGCGGCGTACTTAGATTCAAAATAGTAAAAAGCTTATCGAACAGCACCGCTATCATTTCCGTCCGACTCCAGAGACTGGTTAAGTGTTTTCATCTTGCTCAATGCTTAAATCTAACCGTCCTTCTTGATATAACTGCCATTCTTCCCAGCACTCTGGTTCATATAAATCGTGATATCCACGTTGCTTTAAGAATGACGGCGTTGCAGCCAATGGATATTCAACAACTGTTGCAGTATCTCGAATTCTAAGGACTTCTTCCTTATGGAGCGGTCTCTCAGCAATTTCTTCTGCTCTGGTTAACAGCGCGACCAATGCAGGGACAAATACCTTTACCACTTCTTCTTCAGCCACTCCAATCTCCTTAGACACTTAACTAGTGATTAGACGGAAAAATCTTCGTATAATATTCCCGACAATCGAGTGTACAATAAGCGCTTAAGTTTGTAATTCTAATTTGATATAAAATTTAAAACAAAATATCAAAGTAAATGATTGATCATTACCTCTCTCTTTATAAAAGGGGGAGCGAGGGGGATTTGTTGTTTGGTGAAATCAGAAGATTGCCTGCACCAGGTTGAGCAGCGGATCGGGGAAGATTCCGAAAATCAGTGTCGCCAGACAACAGACCAACAGTACCGTCGAATCACTATACGATCCAGCCGCCAAGTCTGGCCGCTCGGCGTCCGGGGCAAACATCAGCATCACCACCCGCAGGTAGTAGTAGACTGAAATCAGTGAGGCGAGGATGCCGATGATGGTCAAACCGATAAACCCGGCATCGATTGCCGCCATAAACAGGCCGAACTTGCCGATGAATCCGGCGGCTGGGGGCAGACCGGCCAGCGACAGCAGAAAGAAGGCGAGCAGTCCGCTGCGTATCGGAAAGCGGTAGCCGGCGCCACGCAGGTCGGTAATCGTTTCCGGCTCACGTCTTACGTGGGCAAATGAGGCGAGGATGGCGAAGGAGCCTAGCGAAGCGACGGTGTAAACAACCAGATAAAAGGCGACTGCCCTGAAGCCATCAGCGGTTCCGGAGATCAAGCCGAGCAACAGGTAACCCATATGGACCATCGAAGAGTAGGCGAGCAAGCGTTTGATGTTGGTCTGCCACAAGGCACACAGGGTCCCGACCAGCATGGTGCTTGACGAGAGCAGCCAGAGTAGTGAGATTTGATCCGGCTGGAGTGTAGTTGCACCAGCATAGACACCGAGCACGGCAGCCACTACTGCCCCTTTAGAGCCGGTGGCCAGCAGAGCGGTGATCGGTATCGGCGCGCCCTGGTAAACATCCGGGGTCCAGAGATGAAACGGCACCAGAGAAATTTTGAAGCCGACGGCAGCCATGACCAGCAACCAGCCGAGCAGGGCGATCGGCTTGAGGTGTTCCTCGACCAGACTGATAGTCAACGCCTCAGGGAGGTGGAAGGTGCCGGCGGAAATGTAGATCAGCGATATGCCGAAAGCGAGAAAACCGGTCGCCACAGCGCCGGGAACCAGATATTTGACACCTGCCTCGGCTCCGAACGGTGATTCTCGATCAAACACGATCAGAATATACAGCACCAGCGTATACGCCTCGAGACCGAGGAACAGACCAAACAGCGAGCTGGCGGCCGAAAGCAGTGACATTCCGGTTGCGGCGAACAGGGTCAAGGCGACATAGATGCCGCCATCGAACTGGCGGTGTTCGCCATAACGCAGCGAGAGCAACAGCACCAGACCGGTGCTGAGCGACCAGAGCACAGTGAAAAAGCGCGCGACTGGCCCGGTTGAGAACAGGGCGCCGATCTCAGGAACAGCAGGCTCATAGAAGGCGGCAACAACCGCCGCCAGCAAGGCAACTGCGATCCCAGAGAAAACCAGCGGCTTCCAACGTGGCCACCAGGCACCGATCATCAACAGCGTGAGCGAGCCGAAGGCGAGAATCAGTTGCGGCATCAGGGCCAGAATTTCGAGCTTACTCATCTGCGCCTCCAGCCGGGTTGAACGGTGCTGAAACATCAATCATCTGCTGTATATGGTTATGCATCGGGTCCAGAAATGTCTGCGGAAAGAGCCCGATCCAGAGCACGAACAGGATCATTGGAATCAGAATCGTTGCTTCACGCAGGTTGAGATCTGCACAATAAGCCATTTTTCCCCGTGGTCCCCAGAGAACCCCCCGAACCATCCGTAGCATATAAACAGCCGCGAAAACTACGCCACACATCGCCAGGATACCCCAGACCGGTTCGGCCTGGAAGGCGCCGAGCAAAATCATGATCTCACCGGCAAAGTTGGCCAGACCCGGCAGGCCGAGCGAAGCTAAAGAAAAGAACAAAATGACGGCCGACAAGCGCGGAGCGCAGCTCCAGAGGCCGCCGAGTTCATCGAGTTGGCGTGAGCCGGTGCGCAATTCGAGCATCGCTATCAGGGCGAACAGGCCGCCGGTCGTCACACCGTGCGCGGTCATCAACAGAATGCTCCCTTCGAGCGAGAGAATATTCCAGGCTGCAAAACCGAGCAAAATCAGACCGAGATGTGCGACCGAGGAGTAAGCGATTATTCGCTTGATATCCTGCTGTACCGAGGCGACCCACGAGGCGTGGAACAGTCCGATCAGGGCGAGAACCGCGAGCAGCGGCAGGCTGGCCATGGCAGCCCCGGGAAACAAGGTGAAGCCGAAGCGAATCATGGCGTAGGCGCCGGTCTTCAGCAACAGCCCGGCCAGATCGACTGAACCGGCAGTTGGCGCTTCGGTATGTGCATCAGGCAGCCAGGTATGAAACGGAAACACCGGCATTTTAACGACGAAGGCGATCATAAAGGCTGCGAACAACCAGATCTCGGTTGTCGGATCGAGAACCGTTTCACGCAAAGCCAGCAATGAGAAGGTCGGGATACCGGTCTGTTCCAGGTTCAGCAGGTGCAGGGCGATAATACCGATCAGCATCACCAGGCTGCCGGCCAGGGTGTAGAGGAAAAACTTGATGGCAGCGTAGTTACGGTTATGCGAACCCCAGATCATAATCAGCAGGAACATCGGGATCAGCATAACTTCCCAGAACAGATAGAACAGAATCAGATCGAGGGAGAGAAAGACACCGATCACACCAGCTTCGAGCAACAGCAACAGGGCGATGAAAAACGGTACGCGCTTGGTGACCGGCCAGGCGACCAGCATCGCGATGACCTGCAGGAAACCGGTAAGCAGCAACATCAACAGGTTGAGGCCGTCGAGGCCCAAGGTGTAGCGGATTCCGAAGTGGTCGATCCAGGCCGCATCTTCGTAGAGGAACCATCGTCCACTCTGTTCCGGAGCGAACAGGAACAGGCCGAGGGTGAGCAGAAAGACGGTCAGCGTCGTCACCAGTCCGGTCCAGCGGCAAGCTTGCGGTGATTTGTGCAATAGCGCGCAAACCAGCGCTCCGGCGAGCGGTAGCGCCAGAGTCAACGTGAGCCAGGGTATGTGTAAAAGTGTCTCAGACATCCATCTGTTTCCTTACAGACTGACCAGGCGCCAGAGGCCCCAGCAGAGAAGCATCAGTACTCCCCAGACCATTGCCCCGATCGAGGTCGAGAGTCGACCGGTGCTGAAGCGACAGAGGCCACCACCAAATTCCCGGCAGGTTTGTGCCATTCGGGTCAATACGTTGTCAATCAGATCGCGATCGATCCCCTGGCTGCAGAACAGGCAGAGATTCGCATAAGGTCTTACCAGCAGGCGATCAATCAGCCGGTCGGCGTACCAGCCGTTGAGCAAAAAATCATCGATTCGACCGGTTCTCGGTGCCGGCTTTTGGTTATAGAACTGCCTGGCCAGCAACCAGCCGGCCAGTGCGGCCAGGGTAGCTGCTCCCCAGAGCAACAGTTCGATTGAGTGACTGACCTTTGGCGTCACGCCGGCCAACACGCCGAGGCTGTTATGTAGCCAGGCACCGCCACCAATCAACTCCGGCAGGTTGATGAAGCCACCGGCCAGTCCGAGGATTGCCAGCGGCAGCAGAGGCCAGACCGTCAGGCCGCCAGCTGCGTGGCCTTCTCTGACTGGCGGTTTGCCGGCAAAGACCAGATAGAGCAGGCGGAAAGTGTAGAGTGCGGTCAGAAAAGCGGTTAGCAGACCGATGGCCCAGAACAGCTTGTATAATCCGTTCGGATGCTGAAAAACAGCGAGCAGGATCGCATCTTTGGAGAAGAAACCGCCGGTCAGCGGCAGACCGGCCAGGCAGATGGCTCCGGACAGAAACAGACCGAACAGCAACGGCTGACGCCGGGCCAAACCACCCATCTGGAACAGGTCGTTCTCTTCGTGATAATAGTGGATAATAAGTCCGGCACCCATAAACAGCAGCGCCTTGAACAAGGCGTGGGTCAGCAGATGAAACATTGCCGCCGAGACGCTGCCAGCACCGACGGCGAGCAGCATGTAGCCGACCTGACTCATGGTCGAGTAGGCGAGCACCCGCTTGATCTCGCGTTGGGCCAGGGCGCAGGTCGCAGCGTAGAAAGCAGTCGCGGCGCCGACGCCGGCGATCAGCAGCATGGCGACCGGCGACAGGGAGATCAAGGGGAAGAAGCGGCAGAGCAGGTAAACTCCGGCGGTGACCATGGTCGCAGCGTGAATCAGGGCCGAGACTGGGGTCGGCCCGGCCATCGCATCGGCCAGCCAGGTCATCAGCGGCAGTTGCGCTGATTTGCCGCTCGCCCCGAGCAGGAGCAGGATACCGATGATAGTGATGGTTGCGATCGGCAGCAGCGCTGCCTCGGAATTGATGGCGCTGAGCGACAGGGTGCCGGTCAGGGAGAACAACCAGAGCAGGGCGATACCGAAGAAGACATCACCGACCCGGGTGACCAGGAACGCTTTGCGGCCGGCGTCAGCGTTGGCTTCGTCTTTGTACCAGAAACCGATCAGGGCGTAGGAGCAGAAACCGACCCCTTCCCAACCGACAAAAATCAACAGGAGATTGTCGGACAGTACGATCAACAACATGGCGAAGACAAACAGGTTGAGCAGACCGAAGAACCGGGCGTTATCCGGTTCTTTATGCATATAGCCGACGGCGTAGAGGTGAATCAGGGTTGAGACGAAGGTGACCATCACGGTCATCGGTGCCGACAGGTTGTTCCAGACCATGGTTAACGGCACATCCAACTCACCGCTGGTCATCCAGGTGTAGAAGGTCGCTTCAACGCCGTTTCCGGCAGCCGGCCAGAGCATGAGGGCAACCAGCGTTGACGCCGCTACGCCGGCGACTGCTGACAGCTCTACCAGGCGGCGCGGCGCCCGAATGCCGAACAGCATATTGAAGACAGCCCCGGCCAACGGCAGGAGCGGTATGCTCAAGAGCAGAGTCTGGTTCATCCCTTCATCCCATCGAAGCTGTTGGCTTCAATCGTTCCTTTTTTACGGCGCAGGTAGACGACCATCGCCAGGGCTATCGCCACCTCGGCCGCAGTGGCGGTCATCAGAAAAACTGTGAACACCTGGCCGTCGAGCTCCCGGTGCAGTGCTGATCCGCCGACAGCGGTCAGACCGGCAGCGTTGATCATAATTTCGACCCCGATCAGGATCATAATAATATTCCGGCGGGCGATGACGCAGGCCAGGCCAAGGCTGAACAGGGCGCCGGACAAAATCAGGAGGTGGTAGAGCGGAATTATCATTTACCGGCCCCCTTTTCCCGTTTTCGATCAGCCGGTCGGCCGATATAAAAAGCACCGACCGCCGCAAACAGCAACTGGAACGAAACAACTTCAATCGCCAGCGGATAGTTGCGGAACAGCGCCAGACCAAATTCCTTTGGTGACGCGTAGAAGACATCGCCTGATATCTGGCTAGCCGGGTCACTGAGAATAATGGTTACGGTACAGCCGAGGATCGCCGCAGAAAGGAGCAGGACCGGAACCCAGTGGGTCGCGCCGAAACCTTTGATCTCTTCTGACGGGGCAAGTTCGAGCATCATGATGATAAACATGAACAACACCATAATTGCCCCGGCATAGATGATTACCTCCCAGGCCGCCACCAGCGGAGCACCAAGGATGTAGAAGATCACCGCCATGCTGAAAATGCCGTGCACCAGATAGATGACCGCATGCACCGGGTTCCTGCGGGTGATGCACAATAAGGTCGCCACCAGGGTGATCGTGCCGAGTATGTAAAACAGGTATATTTCCATAATCAGTTCTCAAATTAACCAGCCGCCGTCGCTTGAAGCTATGGCGGGCAAGCGTTTACGGAATAAGATCCCGTGTGTCCGATGGACGATCTTCATCGTCGCCTGTGCCGCGCTTACCAGCGACACCGATACCGGCATGCTTGTAGTAATGATAACTGTTGTCTTTGCCGCCGCCGTCGATCAGCAAGTCCTCTTTCTCAAACACCAGGCTAAGTGGATCACGGTCGCAGATCTCGTAATCCTTGCTCATCTGGATCGCCATAGTCGGACAGGCTTCGGCGCAGAGGCCACAGAAGATGCAGCGGCTGAAGTTGATCCGGAACCAGCTCGCATAGCGTCGTCCATCTTCACGCTCGGCCGCCTGCATCGAGATACAATCGACCGGGCAGGCAGCGCTGCAAAGGTGACAGGCGACGCAACGCTCTTCGCCGTCCGGGTCGCAGGTTAAAACAATGCGCGCGCGATAACGCTCGTACGGCTCCCGTTTGACTTCCGGATACTGAATCGTCACCGGTTTTCTGAACA
>JAUVAJ010000261.1 GCA_030591795.1 Desulfuromonadales bacterium
AGATGCCGACAGACAATCATTTCCATGTCGATAAATTTCTGTGAGCCGGCCCGCCTGGTGCGCAGGTTGCGATAATCGATCAGGTGTTCGCGATGCTCTTCGATTAATCGGGTGACCTTGTCGCGTACACCTACCGGCAGCTCGGCATCGAGAACGTCACGCATGCCGTGTTGTACCAGGCGGAACGCTTCGACCAGGATATAGAGGCCGACCAGTATTGACAGCGCCGGGTCGAGCCAGGGGAGGTTGATAAACTGTACGATAATCAGGCCGACAGCCAGCGCCAGGTTGGTGTAGACGTCCATGGCAAAGTGCAGGGAGTCAGCTTCCAGGGCCGACGAGTCAGTCTCTTTGGCAATCCGCTTCAGGTAACGGCTGATGCCGATGGAAGCAAACAGGCTGATAACCAGGACGCTGACGCCGCCCTCGAGGTTTTGCAGGCTGCTGCCTTGAATGAGACGACGAGCGGATTCAAAGATAATCCAGCTGCCGGAAAGGGTGATGATAAACGCCTGGATCAAGGTGGCGACGGTCTCATATTTACCGTGGCCAAAAGGGTGACATTCATCAGCCGGTGCATCGGCCTTGCGGATAGCGACAAAATTGATACTAGACATGAGGATGTCGAGCAGGGAGTCGACGGCTGAGGCGAGGACAGCCATCGAACCGGTTATCAGACCGGTGCTCAGCTTTAATATGGCAAGGCTGCTGGCGACGATAACCGAAAGTCTTGCGGCATGCAGCTTTTTTTTGGCGTTGGTGGTCACGTAGTTTCCTGCAGGTCTTGATCTGTCAACTGTTAAGTAATCTGAATCTCACTGTACCACTCAGTATAATTATCGGTAATGGCCCAGAAGCTCTCGATCCGCTCCCGGTAACTGTCTAACTCCTGGCAGTAAGCGTTAAGATCTTTTTGCTGTTGGCTATTGTACAGATTGGAGTCGGTCGCCCAATTATAGAAGGCGTCGATGCCGTACAGCAGGTCAGTCAACTCCTCCATGTTTGGTTCCATGTTCTTGATAATATACCAGTTCCCGGCAAATTGACGAACCCTGATCGGGTCTATTTCAAATATATTATTTTGCCGGTCACCGATAATGAATTCGCGCAGGAAATAGTCAGCGCCCCGGGCCAGGCTACCGGCTTCGAGTGGCTCGCATTTTTGCTCGTCGAGCAGGTTACGGTGAAACCGTTGTAATACCTCCTGGCAAAGCTGGTCGACGCGGCTTTCATCTTGCCAGTTTACAACATCAAAATCAGAAATATTCAGGGTCTCCATTTAACTGCTCCAGCCTTTTTGAGAAGTGTGGGACTTTATTTAACACCCGAGCATAAGGGCGTCAAGCTGGATTGGCGCCAAGCGGCTGTCGGCTATTGAAAAATAAGGAGATTTTGCTGGTCATACTGTTTACTTTGACCGGGCTGTTTGTTAACATAACACCGCTTTTTCGGCGGCCATTTTTCGGCAGTCTTGCTGTGGTTGAATCGCCCTTTTAACGTAGGGCTTTACGAGGTTTTTTTAATGGCAAAAGTGACACCGATGATGCACCAGTATCTGGAGGTCAAGTCCAGGTATCCTGACGCAATTCTTTTTTTTCGCCTCGGCGATTTTTATGAAATGTTTCTGGATGACGCGGTCACCGCATCACGTATTCTAAATATCACCCTGACCGCACGCAATAAGGGTGCAGACAATGAGATCCCGCTGTGCGGCATTCCGTTTCATAGCGCCCAGCCGTACATTGCCAAACTGGTTGAAAACGGTCATAACGTTGCCATCTGCGAGCAGGTCGAAGACCCGAAGGCGGTTAAGGGGCTGGTCAAGCGCGACGTAGTGCAGGTGATTACCCCCGGTCTGGTGGTTGATACCGATACCCTGCAGCCGAACGAAAATAATTTTCTACTCGCTGTGGTCCGCTCTGGCGATGACCGCTTCGGTCTGGCTCGTCTCGATATCACCACCGGCGAATTCCGGGTTACGCAAGTTGGGGCTATTGAGACGGTGCGCAGCGAGATTGCCTCGCTCGATCCGACCGAAGTGTTGCTGGCCGATGATACCGAGGGCGACGACCTGCTGGCTGCACTGCCGCAGGTGTTATCCAGCCGGATTGTCAACCGGGTGCCGGCCTGGACCTGCGATGAAACAAATGCAAAGGAGCAGTTGCTTGAGACTTTTAACTGCTCCGGTCTTGATGCTTTTGGCTGCAAGGGGTTGCCAGCCGCAGTCCGGGCCGCCGGTGCAGCCTTGCACTATCTGCTGGAAGCGCAAAAAGGTATGGTGTCGCATCTGCAACCACCAGCCACTTATCATGTCAGCGATTACATGGTGCTTGACGATGCTACCCGCCGTAACCTGGAGTTGACGGCGACGCTGTATGATCGCAGTCGTAAAGGTTCACTCCTGTCGATTCTCGATCGGACGGTTACGGCTATGGGTGGTAGGACTCTGCGTCAATGGATCAATCAACCGCTGGTCGATGTCGAGCGCATCCGCCACCGTCAGCAAGCGGTCGCTGAACTGGTTGAGGAACCGTTGCTGCGTGACGATCTACGCACCCTGCTCGACAGTGTCTACGATCTCGAGCGATTGAATGGCAAGATCGCCATGGCCAACGCCAACGGTAAAGATCTGGTCGCCTTGAAAATTTCACTGCAACAGTTGCCGCAGCTGCTGATTCATCTGCAGTCTCTACAGTCGGAGTTGGCAGACGAACTTGGTCGCAGTATCGACCCGTTGCCGGCAGTGGTCGATTTGATTGAACGGGCAATTGTCGATGATCCGCCTTTCATTCTGCGCGAAGGCGGCATGATCCGCGAGGGCTACCACGCTGAACTCGATGAATTGCGGTCTATTCGGCGTGAAGGGAAGGGCTGGATCGCCCGGCTGGAAACCGAGCAGCGCGAGCGCACCGGGATCTCTTCACTCAAGGTGCGCTACAATAAGGTGTTCGGTTATTATATTGAAGTAACCAAAACTCATCTCGACCGGGTGCCTGACGATTATCAACGCAAGCAGACCCTGGCTAACGCTGAGCGGTACATTACTCCGGAGTTGAAGGAGTATGAAGAGAAAGTGCTCGGCGCCGAAGAGCGGATGGTCGAGCTTGAGTACGAACTGTTTCAGGCGGTGCGTCAACAATTGGCCCAGCATGGTGAGCGATTGCAGCAGACCGCTTCGGCTCTGGCCCAGCTTGATGTTCTGTGCGGGTTGGCTGATGTGGCGCATGAACGCCGCTATATCGTGCCGGAGGTCGATGACAGCGATGCTCTGGTAATCATCGATGGCCGACATCCGGTCGTTGAGGCGATGATCACTGATGAGCGATTTGTGCCGAATGATGTCGAACTTGACCTGCAACAAAATCAACTGTTGATCATTACCGGGCCGAATATGGCTGGCAAATCAACCTATATGCGGCAGGTCGCCCTGATTGTTTTGCTGGCGCAGATCGGCTCGCTGGTGCCGGCCAGTAGCGCCAGGATTGGGGTGGTTGATCGTATTTTCACCCGGGTTGGCGCCAGTGACAATCTGGCGGGAGGCCAATCGACCTTTATGGTTGAGATGACCGAGACGGCCAATATCCTCAACCATGCTACGCCGCGCAGTCTGATCATACTCGATGAAATCGGCC
>JAUVAJ010000116.1 GCA_030591795.1 Desulfuromonadales bacterium
GCGTCGATCATTTTACAACTGCTGACGGTTGTATTTGAACCGGTTGCCCGGTTGTCAAAAGAGGGTGAGCAGGGACGTAAAACAATCACCAAGTGGACTCGTTATGGCACTGTAATCCTGTCCGTTGTACAGGGCACCGGCATCGCCTTTGGTCTACAGACCATGACCGGCCCCGGCGGAGATCTAGTTGTACCGAATCCCGGCATCGGTTTTGTACTGATGACTGTTATTACCCTGACGGCCGGTACTGCCTTTATCATGTGGCTCGGTGAACAGATTACAGAGCGTGGCATCGGTAACGGTATCTCGCTGATCATTTTCGCCGGTATTGTTGCAACTATGCCTGGTGCGATCGTCAACTCGGCCCGTTTGATGAAAACTGGCGAATTAACCGTATTTGCTGCAGTGCTTGTTCTCGCTGTAATGATTGCGGTCATCGCTTATATAATTTTCATGGAACGAGCTCAACGACGCTTGCCGATTCATTACGCCAAGCGGCAAGTTGGAGCCAGAGCAGCCGGCGGCCAGACCAGCCACCTGCCACTTAAAATCAACATGAGTGGTGTTATCCCGCCGATATTTGCCAGCTCAATCATCATGTTTCCGGCAACCATTGGCAGTATGGTTGATGTACCATGGGTACAATCGGTCGCCGATGTCATGGTACCGACGCATTGGATGTATAATCTGATTTTTGTTGCAGCGATCATCTTTTTCTGCTACTTCTACACGGCTGTCACCTTTAACCCGGTAGATGTTGCTGAAAACATCAAAAACCAGGGTGGTTATGTCCCCGGGATTCGTCCCGGCAAAGCGACAGTCGAGTATATTGATACTGTGTTAAATCGCATCACTTTTGCCGGTGCGCTATATGTGTCGGCAGTTTGTGTTTTGCCAACTATTTTGTACGGGCAGTTTAACGTACCGTTCTTTTTTGGTGGCACTTCGCTGCTGATTGTCGTCGGTGTAGGACTTGATACCGCATCTCAGATTGAGGCGCACCTGATTTCCCGTTCTTACGAGGGATTCATGCAGGGTGTGTCGATTAAAGGGCGCCGCAGCTAGGGGCGTTTTTGTGATGAAGCTGATTTTACTTGGACCGCCCGGGGCCGGAAAAGGGACTCAGGCTAAGATGTTGATGGAACGTTTTGGTATTCCGCAGATTTCGACCGGAGATATCCTGCGTGCCGCGGTCAAGGATGGGACTCCAATGGGTCTCAAGGCCAAGGGCTGTATGGATGCTGGTGATCTGGTTCCGGATGAGGTCGTTGTCGGTATAGTTAAGGAACGTCTGCAGAAAACTGACTGTGGCAACGGTTTTATCCTTGACGGCTTTCCGCGCACCGTGCCACAAGCTGATTCGCTGTCTGCTGATCTGGTCGAACTCGACAAACAACTTGATGCCGTTATCTCCCTGGACGTAGATATCGAAGCTCTGGTTGAACGACTGACAGGTCGTCGCACCTGCCGTGAATGTGGCCGTGGGTTTCATGTCACTTTCGATCCGGCAAAAACTGCTGATGTTTGTGATGGCTGTGGTGGCGATTTGATTCAGCGCGACGATGATCAGGAAGTTACGATTCGTAAACGTCTCGATGTTTATCGTGAGCAGACTGAACCTTTAGTTGCATATTACCGCTCGGCGGGACTGTTGAAAGAACTTGACGGCATGCAGGATATAAATGTCGTACAACAGAAGATGTTGGGTCTTTTGCAGGCAGGTTGACCTTGATTGTTATCAAGTCGGCGAGTGAACTTGATAAAATGCGTGTTGCCGGCCGTATGGTAGCGGAAATCCTGCAGCTTCTTCGCGAGAAGATCAAGCCGGGAGTCACTACTCGACAGTTAGATCGTCTGGCTGAAGATGAATGCAAAAAGAGAAACGCGATTCCGGCTTTCAAGGGTTATGGCGGTTTTCCATACACGATTTGTGCTTCGCCTAATGAACAGGTTGTACACGGTTTCGCCAACGACACACCGTTGTCAGACGGTGACATCCTGAGTATTGATTTTGGTGTGTTGTATGACGGTTTTTACGGAGACTCTGCTTTTACCGAGCCGGTCGGGAAGATTGACCAGGCGACACAGCGTTTGCTGACAGTCACCAAGTCTTCTCTGGATAACGGTATAGCGGCTGCGCTGGTCGGAAACAGGCTCTCGGATATCTCGCATGCTGTGCAGTCGACGGTAGAGCAAGAGGGCTTCAGCGTTGTTCGTGACTTTGTTGGTCACGGTATCGGCAGAAAGTTGCACGAAGCACCGCAATTGCCGAATTATGGTCCTCCGGGACAGGGTGTGCGACTCAAGCACGGTATGACCTTGGCGATTGAGCCGATGATCAACGCCGGCGGCCCGGCGGTAACAGTTTTACAGGATGGTTGGACAGCGGTAACTTGCGACAGTAAGTTTTCCTGCCATTTCGAGCATACGATTGCAATAACGGATAATGGCCCCGAGATTCTCACTAGATTGTGAGCATAGGGGATTGAAACAGAAGCATGACCAGTCTTTGGTCGCTTGGTAAAAAAAGGAACACGATATGAAAGTCCGCGCTTCAGTTAAGGCAATTTGTGACAAGTGCAAAATTGTCAAACGCAAAGGGGTCGTCAGAGTGATCTGCGAAAATCCCAAGCATAAGCAGAGACAGGGATAGGAGGATCAGACATTGGCACGTATTTCTGGTATTGATTTACCGAAAAACAAACAGATTGAAGTTGCGCTGACCTATATTTATGGCATTGGGCGCTCTTCATCCCGCAAAATAATTGCATCCGCTGGCGTTGATCCCAGCACTCGCTCAGATGATCTGACCGAGTCAGAGGTTTCAAACCTGCGCGAAATCATTGACCGTGAGTGTCAGGTCGAGGGTGACCTTCGTCGCGAGACTGCGGTAAATATCAAGCGTCTCATGGACCTTGGCTGTTATCGCGGCCTGCGTCACCGTCGCGGTCTGCCGGTGCGTGGTCAGAAAACCAAAACAAACGCCAGAACCCGCAAAGGTCCACGTAAGACCGTTGCTGGCAAGAAGAAATAGGTGGAGGAACCATGGCTAAGCCTGGTAGAAAAGTAAGGAAAAAGTCCGAAAAGAAGAATGTTGCAATGGGCATTGCTCATATTCAGGCAACATTCAACAACACGGTTATTACCATTACCGATATCGGTGGTAATGTGATTTCCTGGGCAACAGCAGGTGGTCAAGGCTTCAAAGGCTCACGCAAAAGCACCCCTTTTGCAGCGTCTATTGCGGCTGAAACTGCGGCCAAAAAAGCTCAGGAGCACGGCATGCGCAGTTTGGAAGTTCGTGTTAAGGGCCCAGGTTCAGGACGTGAATCGGCTCTGCGGGCGCTACAGACAGCCGGCCTGACGATTACCCTGATCAAGGACGTGACCCCGGTTCCGCACAATGGTTGCCGTCCGCCGAAGCGCAGAAGAGTCTAAGCGAATAAAGGAGAACTACGTTGGCTAGATATACCGGTTCCGTCTGCCGTCAGTGCAGAAGGGAGAACATGAAGCTGTTTTTGAAGGGTGATCGCTGTCACACTGACAAGTGTGCTATCGAGCGCCGTAATTATGCTCCGGGCCAGCATGGCCAAGGGCGTATCAAGGTCTCGGACTACGGCACCCAGTTGCGTGAAAAGCAGCGAGTTAAAAGAACTTACGGCCTGCTGGAAAAGCAGTTCCGTGAATATTTTAAAAAGGCCGACCGCATGAAGGGCGTAACAGGCGAAACTCTCCTGATTCTGCTCGAGCGGCGACTCGATAGCATGGCTTACCGTATCGGTTTCTCGACCTCAAGAAGTGAGGCGCGGCAACTGGTTCGGCATGGGCATTTCCTGGTCAACGGCCGGAAAGTTGATATCCCATCTTACCAGGTTCGCCCGGGGGACGTGATTGAAGTCCGTGAAAAAAGCCGTGCAGTTGTACGCATTAATGAAGCACTGGACGGTGTAATGCGTCGTGGCATTCCTTCCTGGGTCGAGCTTGAGCGCGATGCCTTCAAAGGAACTGTCAAGACACTGCCGGTTCGTGCGGAGATGACGACGCCTGCGTTCCAGGAGCATTTAATCGTCGAACTCTACTCTAAGTAAGCCAGCAATGACTAGCTGACGATTGCAACCTCACGCGGAGGCAACGAATGTATAAAAACTGGAGAGCACTCATCAAGCCGAAAAGGCTTCAGGTCGAGACTGACTCCTTGACAGACACTTACGGCAAGTTCTACGCTGAGCCATTTGAACGTGGTTTCGGTACAACAATTGGTAATGCACTGCGACGTATTCTGCTGTCATCTTTACAGGGCGCTGCGATTACCTCGGTACGGATCAAGGACGTGTTGCATGAGTTCTCGACCATTACCGGTGTGACCGAAGACGTGACTGATGTCATTCTGAATCTCAAGGGTGTCAAGGTTAAGGTGCATGGCGATGAGACCCGGAATATCCGCATTGTCAAAAAAGGCGCTGGTGTAGTTACCGCGGCTGACATTGTAACTGATTCTCAGGTTGAAGTTCTCAACCCAGAGCACCACATTGCCACTTGCGGCAAGGGCTGCGATCTGGAGATGGACATGGTTGTCTCACTCGGCAAGGGTTATGTTTCTGCCGACCGCAATCGTGATGAGAATGCTCCGGTCGGAACCATCCCGATGGACGCAATGTTCACGCCGATCCAGAAGGTTAATTATCTGGTTACCAACGCCCGTGTCGGTCAGATCACCAACTATGACAAGTTGACGATCGAGATTCACACTGACGGCAGTGTCAGCCCTGAGGATGCAATCGCTTATGCAGCGAAAATTCTCAAGGAGCAGATGCAGATCTTTATCAATTTTGATGAAGACCTCGAGCCACCAGAAGTTGTGCCGGATGAAGGCGTAAAACGGATCAACGAGAATCTTTACCGTTCGGTTGAGGAACTTGAGTTGTCGGTGCGAAGCGCCAATTGTCTCAAGAATGCCAATATCAGGCTGATCGGCGATCTGGTTCAGAAATCTGAAGCTGAGATGCTGAAGACGCAGAATTTCGGTCGTAAGTCTCTCAATGAAATCAAAGATATCCTGTCTGACATGGGCTTGACCCTTGGTATGTCTTTTGAGAACTTCCCCGATCCTGAATACCTGAAGATGATTGAGAAGAGTGAAGAGCACATCTGATCTTTTCATCAGAGTTGTAGTTTAGAAAGGAAATAGCAAGATGCGTCACAATAAAACGGGCAGAAAGCTTGGTCGCAATTCCAGTCATCGCAAAGCGATGATGCGTAACATGGTGACTTCGCTGCTCGATCACGAAAAAATCACAACGACCGACGCCAGAGCCAAAGAGTTGCGTAAAATTGCCGAGAAGATGATTACCCTCGGTAAGCGCGGCACACTGCATGCGCGTCGTCAGGCACTGCAAGTTATCATGGACAAGAACGTAGTCGCCAAGCTGTTTGATCGTCTCGCTCCTCGCTACGCTGAACGTCCGGGCGGTTATACCCGGATTGTCAAGCTAGGCTATCGTTCGGGCGACAACGCGGCGCTTTCGTTGATTGAACTGGTTGAAGAAGAATTTACGCCGAAGCAGAAGAAAGAAAAGCCGGTGGAGCAAGAAGTGGCAGCATCTTCGGTAGAGGAGACTGTGGCTGAAGAAGCACCAGCTGAAGAAGCACCAGCTGAAGAAGCACCAGCTGAAGAAGCACCAGCTGAAGAAGCACCGGCTGAAGAAGCACCGGCTGAAGAAGCACCGGCTGAAGAAGCACCGGCTGAAGAAGATAAAAAAGACGCTTAATTGTTGTCTGCTATTTAATTGCAGAAAAGGCGGGGCGTTTGCCCCGCCTTTTCTCGTTTTACATCGCCGGTGTTTTTGCTGCGAGCATGTCCATCATTTTAGCTTCTGGCGGGTCTTTCACCACCTTTAGCAGCTCGATTTTAAAAGTGAGCGTCTTGCCGGCCAAAGGATGATTAGCGTCGAGGGTAACGGTGTCGTTTGTTACTTCGACAATCTTGACCTTGAGCACACTGTCGTCATGCCGGGTTACCTCAAGTTGAATCCCTTCCTTTAGTTCTACATCTGCCGGCAGCAGTTTGCGTTCAACTTTCTCGACTAAATCCTCACGGTGCAGCCCGTAGGCGTCCTCACATGTGATGACAACAGATTTGCTCTCTCCCTGATACAGCCCTGTA
>JAUVAJ010000043.1 GCA_030591795.1 Desulfuromonadales bacterium
ACAGGGTCGACTGAATATACCGATGCTGGCTTTCAACGGTACCACTCTGGAAGTTGTCGGTGAGGGGTATATCGACCTCATGCCGTCGGAGGTGGAGATCGAGCTGCTGGTCGCACCACTGAAAACTGTCGATACGATAGTCAAGTGGCTGCCCGGCATCAACTACCTGCTGGCCGGCAACCTGATCTCCATTCCGGTTCGGGTCAGTGGCCCGACAGCTGATATCGACATCAAAGTAATCCCGGTCGGATCGGTTGGTAAAGGGGTCTTGGGCATTGCCGAAAGGATTTTAAAAATACCGGTAAAAATTATTGAGCCGTTGGTCGGCGCCGAACAGGATAAAGAAAATGCTACCGCTCAGGAACCGGAGGCACCGTAGTATCTCAGGCGGTTGAGTCATCCTCGAAACTACGACTCATCAATTCGCGGTTGTAGGCAGTAACCATGTCGCGCCTGGAGACTATACCGACCAGTTTCTTGCTGTTTTCCCAATCAACCACCGGCAGTTGTTCGATATTCCTGTAACCGATCTTCTTCATCGCCTGATCAAGGTTATTATCGACCGTCACCGTGATAACATCGAGCGTTGCCAACTCCTTGACCACTATCAGATCCATCAGATCCTTCTCGAACACCACCCCCATGAAATCCTGCACCGAAATTATCCCGGCAAGATCACCGGCAGCGGTGACCAGAGGGAAATTGGTATGCTTGGTAGAAGCGATGAAATCAGCAAATTGGCCGAGAGTCATATGCTCCGGAATCGTTTCGAGATTACGCTTCATGACATCACCGACCCGCAGCGACTTCATAATGTTGCGCTCCTTACCTGATTCCAGATCGATACCAACCTTCGACAATTCAACGGTATCGAGGCTGTCCTTCTTGAAGTGGCGACAGATGGCAGCACCGATAACGCAACTGACCATGATCGGCACGATCACCTCGTAGGAGTCGGTGATTTCAAACAGCAGAAAGATAGCGGTCATCGGCGCATGCGTCGCCGCGGCGAGAAACGCCCCCATGCCGACCACCGCATAAGCTCCGGGTGAAATACCGGTAAACAACATCGAAGCCAGCTTGCCGAACGCCCCACCGGTAACCGCCCCGATGTAGAGACAAGGGGCAAACAAACCGCCCTGCAGGCCGGAGCCGAGGGTCAGCGAGGTGGCGAGCATCTTGATCAGGATCAGCGCTGCAAGAATGTACCAGACCCCCTCACCGAGCAACACCTCCTGCATGAATTCGTAACCATTGCCGAATATCTGCGGGAAAAACAGTCCGACCAGTCCGACCAGCAGACCGCCGAAAACCGGTTTGAGCAGACGCGGTATCTTTAGCGAAGTAAACAGATCCTTGATTCGGAAATGGACATCGATAAACAGCGCGGCCAGGCTGCCGATCAACAGGCCGAGGATTACATAGAGGATCAGTTCCCAGTAGGAGTTCAACAGATAGGCCGGCGCGTAAAGTTCTGACACATCACCGAGCAGGGCGCGGGAGACAACCGTCGCCATGCTGCTGGCGATGACTATCGAAGTAAAACTGGCCAGCTCGAAAGAAGCGAGCAGCACGATCTCCTGGGCAAAAAACACCCCGGCTATCGGTGCGTTAAAAGTTGCCGCGACACCACCGGCCACCCCGCAGGCGACCAGAATTTTCAACCGGTCACCACTGACCCGAAAGCGCTGACCAAACTGACTACCGATAGCGCCACCGATCTGGGCGATCGGCCCTTCCTGACCGGCCGAACCGCCGGTGCCGAGGGTTATGGCACTGGCCAGGCCACGGGTAAAAATTGTCCGGAACGGTAGCTTGGCACCACGCAGATTGACTTTTTCCAGAAAAGAGGGGAAACCGAAACTGAGATCCTGCTTGAACCAGATCCCGAACGGGATGAGCAGGATTCCGCCGATAGCGGGAAAAAGGATGGTCCAGAAACGTGATGGGCTCCACTCGTTCAGGGAGATGACAAAAAACTCCAAGCCCTGTTCAAAAACCAGCCAGTGGAAGAAGTCTATCGCTTTGCGAAAAGCAAAGTTGCCGAACCCGGCAAGCAGACCGATAACCACCGCCATCATGATCATGACGGTATTTTCACTCAGGTGAAAACGTCCGGCCAATCCCGTCAGCCAGCCGCTGATACGGCCTGCATGTTTCCCAGATTTCAACACTCTCAACTCCTGCACAACAACATACTATATAAGGATGGAAACGATAGCACCGGGAAGAACGGTTGTAAATGCTGCAATTGTCTGAATTTCAATGTTTTTCTATTTTCGGACAAGCAGATCGCGTCGCTGTTGCTCCGTCAGACTCTCCACATATTCACTCATTCCACGCATAGTGTTACCGAAGAAGATACGTTCGCGTTGATAGAGGTCGGACGGTAGTTGAGAAATATTACTAAAATACGGATCACGGTCAATCAGCCAGTCAAAAAACGCCTGTTCGCGTTTTGCGCTGTTAACCTCTGCGGTCGCTACCGCCCCCTGCACCCAGAGGATGAACTGCTCGCGACCTATCTGCAAATAATCTAGAGCCGGAGAAACCAACCCGTGGTGGGCTATCACCAGATGCTCCGGTTGCAGAGCGATCATGCGGTCAATCGAGTCAAGCGCCACTTCGAGGATAAAGCGCGGCGGGGTTGCCGGGCGCATGTAGATCCCGTCCGGAATCTCAGAATGCACACCGGTCACTTCTCCGCCGAACAGCAGATTGTCAAACAGGTAACAACAGTGATGCACCGCGTGCCCCGGAGTGAAAAAAGAACGCAACCCGGAGCTACCGATGTCGCCAGCATCCTCGGCCGCCATAATCCGCGCTTGCGATACAGCGACAATTTCGCCATAAGCATCGGTCATGGTTTTACCTAGGACCTGCACAGAACCATGCCAGAGTTTTTCCGGTGTAACCATGTGCCGGCTACCGGCCGGATGACAGACCACCATCGCGTCGGGGAACTCTTCGAGCAGTGCGCCTGAGCCACCGGCATGGTCAATGTGAATGTGCGTCAGCAGAATATAGTCGAGCCGATCGACGCCAAGATGATGTAATTCGCGAATCAGATGTGGAATTGTTGATAGCGGTCCGGGATCGACAACAAAGGTCAACTCGTCAGAGCTGTAGCACCAGGCGCTGAGGAACTTCCGAAACCCTTCCAGCGACGGCAGGTCGAGATCGATACAATGCAGCTGTTTGAGATTCACAATCGGACAATCCCCGCCGCCCAGGTGAAGCCGGCACCGAAGGTCACCATACCGACAACTGAACCGTCTTTAACCCGACCACTGCGCCGGGCCTCATCGAGGGCGATCGGGATCGAAGCCGCTGAGGTGTTACCGTAACGATCGACGTTGACGTAAATCTTTTCCTGCGGAACCTTGAACCGTTTACCCACCGCTTCGATGATCCGCAGATTCGCCTGATGTGGGATCAGCAGATCGAGATCATCGACCGTCATGCCGGTATCTTTAAGAACTCGTTTCAGGGCACCGGTCATCGAGATGACTGCGTTTTTGAACACCTCCGGCCCTTCCATACGGATAACATGTTTGTTGGCGGCCAGGCTCGCAGCGGAAACCGGATTGAGGCTGCCGCCTTCGTTGTACAACAGACGGCTGAATTTTCCGTCGCTCTTCAGGTAGGTTGTCAGCAATCCGCGCTCCCCCTCAGCCGGACCGAGCACCACCGCCCCGACGCCATCGCCAAACAACACACAGGTGTTGCGGTCCTGCCAATCAACCATCGACGAAAGGATTTCGCCACCGATCACCAGGGCTTTCTTGTAGCCCGAGGTGGCCATCAATCCTTCGGCGACCGTTGCACTGTAGAGAAAGCCGGAACAGGCTGCGGCGATATCAAAAGCAACCGCATTTTTTGCGCCTAACTTCTCCTGCACCAGGCAGGCGGCAGCCGGGAATTTCATGTCACCGGTGACCGTACCAAAAACAATAAGATCGATCTCTTCGGCGCTGACACCGGCATCGGTCAACGCTTTTTTCGCCGCTTCTGTAGCCAGATCAGACAGGGCTGCGCCGGGCTCAGCCAGGTGCCGCTGCTCGATGCCGGTCCGGGTTCGGATCCACTCGTCATTGGTGTCGACTATCTTTGCCAGATCGGCGTTGGTCACGACCTTCTCCGGTAATGCGCGGCCGGTGCCGAGAATCATGACCGTCGGTTTTTTATACATGCAGTTTCCTTTCACTTTTTACAACCGGAGAATAACACATCAACTCAACCGGCTCAAAACAGAATGACAGTCAAATTACATCCTTATTGACAAGCATAAACATAAAGTTCAGCTCTTCAAAACAAACCCCTCAGAGAGTGATTCCTGAGGGGTTTGTACCTGCATTTATTTCGTTTCACGCTATTGTTTTAGCTATTAAAATATTTATTTTGCAGCTGATAAGTTACTCCACCGTCACACTCTTGGCCAGGTTGCGCGGCTGGTCAACATCAGTCCCCTTGAGGACGGCGATGTGATAGGCGAGCAGTTGCAGCGGGATTGAAGTCAGGATCGGCATCAGGTCGTCGGTTATCCGTGGCACATGCAGTACGGTATCAGCTTTGGCGACCGCGGCGTCGAAACCGGTGGTAGTTATGACTATCACCTTGCCGCCACGCGCCGCCACCTCTTCCATATTGGAGACGACCTTTTCGGCCGTCTCATTCTCCGGCACTACAACCACCACCGGTAGATTCTCATCGATCAGTGCAATCGGACCGTGCTTCATCTCACCGGCCGGATAACCCTCGGCGTGGATGTAGGAGATCTCCTTGAGCTTGAGCGCCCCTTCAAGTGCGACCGGATACTGATTGCCGCGACCAATATAGAGAAAATCGGATGCCGTCATGTACTCCTTGGCGATCTGCTCAATCGTCGCATCGAGACTGAGTACCTCCTCGACCTTGCGTGGCAGGGTCAGCAGCTCCTCGACCAGCGAACGGCAGGCGTCAGCGCTCACCTGACCACGCACCTTGCCGAGATGCAGGGCAAACAAAAATAGTGCGATCAGCTGGGTGGTGAATGCCTTGGTTGAGGCAACGCCGATTTCCGGCCCGGCATGAGTATAGATAATGCCGTCACTCTCACGGGCGATCGACGATTCGACCACGTTGCAGACAGAGACAACCTTACCGCCCTTACGCCGCGCCTCACGCAACGCCGCCAGCGTATCTGCCGTCTCACCCGACTGGCTGACCACCAGGGTCAGGGTCTTTTCTGAAACAATCGGATCACGATAGCGGAACTCGCTGGCAATATCGACTTCGACCGGAATACGGCAAAACTTTTCGAGCATAAACTTGCCGACCAGCGCCGCATGCCAGGAGGTTCCACAAGCAATAATGAAAATCTTGTCAAAGCTCTGCAGATCCACCGCATCAAGCTGCAGATCTTTCAGAAAAATGGCGCTCTTATCTTTATCCACCCGACCGGCGATGGTGTCGGTAATCGCTCGCGGTTGCTCATAGATCTCCTTGAGCATGAAATGCTTATAACCACCCTTTTCAGCCATCATCGGGCTCCAGGTGATGGTCTTCACCTCTTTTTCGACCGACGCACCGGCGATGGTCGTGACCTGCATCGCTGCGCGACTGAAAACTACCAGCTCGCCATCCTCGAGAAAAATCATCTCCCGGGTGTGCGACAGTATGGCTGGAATGTCAGAGGCAACAAAATATTCATTCTCCCCTTTACCGATGACCAGCGGCGAGCCGAGCTTGGCTGCAATCAGCTTGTCAGGTTCATCGCTGCAGATCACGGCTACTGCGTAAGCACCACGCACATCTTGCAGGGCGTTACGGACCGCTGCTTCAAAATCACAACCATCCTTGGCGTGCTGCTCGATCAGATGGACAATAATTTCGGTGTCGGTTTCGGATTTGAATTGATGGCCGAGGCCACGCAGCTTCTCCTTCAACTGCAGATAGTTTTCGATTATACCGTTATGCACGACGACAAACTTGCCGGCCCGGTGTGGATGTGCATTACTCTCCGACGGCTTGCCGTGAGTCGCCCAGCGGGTGTGACCGATACCGAGACTGCCGCTTAGCGGTGACTGTTGTAAAACTCCCTGCAGATTGACCAGCTTGCCTTCTGCCCGGCGGGTTTGGATCTCACCATCCAGTGTGGCAATACCGGCCGAATCGTAGCCGCGGTATTCCAGCCGCTGCAATCCTGCAAAAATAATTTGTGTCGCTTCCTGTTTACCAATGTAACCGACGATGCCGCACATAAAATATTCTCCAAAAAGGTGCCGGAGCACCGCTACTGATTTATTTTTTACGCTTCTTCTTTTTCTTCGCCCAACCTTCAATATTACGCTGCTCGCTCCGGGCTATCGCCAGGGAATCAGGCGGCACATCCTTGGTGATGGTCGAACCGGCAGCAATCACGCTGTTGCGCCCGACGTGTACCGGCGCAATAAACTGGGTGTCGCTACCGACAAAAACATCATCCTCAACCACCGTCTGGTGTTTGTCGCGACCATCGTAATTACAGGTGATAGTGCCGCAACCAAAGTTCACATTTTTGCCTATTTCGGAATCGCCGAGATAAGTGAGATGACTCGCCTGGGAACCGACTCCAAGATGGGCTTTTTTGGTTTCGACAAAGTTGCCGATCTTGTTGGCACCGTCGAGGATAGTCCCCGGTCGCAGATGCGCCATCGGCCCAACCATACCATCGGAGCCGACTTCAGACTCGGCCAACACCGACCCCGGTTTGATGTGCACCCGATCACCGATCGTGCAATCGGTGATTACCGCTCCCGATTCTATAATGCAATTATTACCGATCACCGTCGTGCCGCGCAATGCGACGTTCGGATGGATAATCGTATCGCTACCGACCTGCACACCGGCGTCTACATAAGTCGTTGCCGGGTCGATCAGGGTTGCGCCCTGGCGCATCAATTCTTCATTCAGGCGCAGTCTAATCACCTTGGCTGCAGCCGCCAACTGAACCCGATCATTAATCCCCTGCACCTCTTCGACCGATCCGGCTTGCAGGGCACAGACCGTACGGCCATCGGCACACGCCGCCGCCACTACATCGGTCAGGTAGTATTCACCCTGGGCATTGTCCTTACCGACCCGACGCAATACGTCAAATACATACGGGGCTGCAAAGGCATAAATCCCGGAGTTGATTTCCTGAACTGCTCGTTCGGCCGCAGTTGCATCCTTCTCCTCAACAATTGCCTGCACCCGGTCACCGTCACGCAGGATGCGCCCATAACCGTAAGGATTATCGACCAATGCAGTCAATACTGTTACGGCTGCCGTTTCCGCGTGATGCAGATCTAGCAATTGCTGCAGGGTCTCCTGTTGCAGCAGCGGCACATCACCGCAGAGCAATAGGAGGGTGCCGGAAAAACCGGACAACGCCGCTTCGGCCGACAGCAGGGCGTGGCCGGTGCCAAGCTGTTCAGTCTGCACCGGAAACTGTAAATTAGCGGTACCTAGCTTGTCCTGAACAGCAGCCGAACCATGCCCGACCACCACTGCAATCGGCGCGCAATCAAGTCGATGGGCCAGCCCGACCGGCCAGGCGACCAGCGGCTGTCCGGCAATTTCATGCAGCACTTTCGGCTGTGACGATTTCATACGTGTGCCCTGACCAGCAGCCAGAATCACAGCAGCACATTTTTGACTTTGCATCGGAACCCCTCAGTTGGTATTTTCAAAGCCCTTCATTATTGCGAAACTGTTGAAATGAGTCAAGAAATATGCCCTTACTCTAAGAATCGCCATAGCGAATAATTTTGCAAAACATAGCAATGTAAAGTATAGTTTCCTCCACTGGAGGAGGAGAAATGCAGGACGAAAGAAGACAGATTCAGCAGGAATTAATCACCATTGAGCAGGCGATGCGCACGCTTGAGCAAGCCTACGAGAAATATTTTTCCGGGATCGCAGAGCCGAACAGGAAACGCGCCGCTGAACCGCTCAAGGCACGGGAAACTGTCAATAAACAGCTCAGACAATTTGCCAACCGGCGAATCATGCAAACCGATCTCCGTTTTAAATACCAAACGATGGCAACCCGCTTCCATAGTGTCTCCGGCTACTGGGATCGCATTCTCCGCTTGATGGATGAGGGCAAATTCCACCGGCCAACCGGGGCAAAACCCGGGTACGGCCCTATTCATAAACCGGCCAAAAAGCAGGCCAATGCATCAGGTGCAAATCAGGTTGATACTATTTATCACGATCTGATGGCGGCGCGAAAATCGTGCAACATCAGCGGTCAGGCGCCGGAGAAAAAGCAGATCGCCGCCATGCTCGAACAACAAAAAGCTAAAATCAAAGAAAAATTCGGCGATAAAGCGGTCGCATTCCGGGTTGAAACCAGAGACGGCAAACCACGTATCGTCGTTAAAGCCAAAAAGTAATATTTTGTAAAAATTTGAGGTGACCAGATAATATCAACAAGGGTAGTGCGCTATGAAGATTGTTCTACCGACATTGCATGTACGCCACTCCCCCCAAGCTGTCCCGCTGGCGGCGGCTAACTTGATCGCCACTCTGGTCGACCGACCCGGATTTGACTGTCAACTACTCAATTTTTTTCCTGACAATTCCGAAAATGATATCTACAACACCATCCTCGCAGCTGAACCCGAGCTGGTTGCAATACCGCTCTACTCATGGAACCGTCGCACCATGCTCAGTGTCAGCCAACGCCTTAAACGACACAACCCTGACATCTTTCTGCTCGGCGGTGGTCCGGAGGCGACCGCCGATCCAAGCGGCGTTATTGCCGAGGGCACGTTAAACGCCGCAATCCGTGGTGAAGGCGAACTAACCTTCAGGGAGACTGTTGAGCAAATTGCGGCTACCAACAGTTGTCAACTACTGCCCGGTCTTTCTCTGGCTACTGCCAACGGTATCGAGCACGGTCCGAACCGAGTATCAGCCGAGCCGAACGACCTCACCTCGCCCTGGTTGACCGGACTTTTACAAGCTAAACATGGCGTGCTCTGGGAAGTGGCCCGCGGCTGTCCGTTCAAGTGCAGTTACTGTTTTGACAGTCTCGGCGACAGGATGGTTCGTACCATACCGATGGAGCGGCTCA